>JALRGB010000022.1 GCA_023253575.1 Verrucomicrobiales bacterium | reverse complement strand
AACCTCTCAGTACACACGCTTCAAATCAACGGGGTCACCCTCCCGGTCACCTGGACGAGCCGCACCGCATGGTCGGTCGCCGTGCCCCTCGCCACCGGAGTCACCGCACTCACCGTGCAGGGAGTCGACCGCCATGGATCTCCACTTCCCTCCGCCCTCGACACCATCACCGTCACCAACACTGGACCCGGAGCCCCACTGCCAGTCGTCATCAACGAATGGATGGCCGCCAACACTGGAACCGGCGGTATCACCGATCCCGCCGACGGCCAGTTTGAAGACTGGATCGAACTCTACAATCCAAATGCCAGTCCCGTCGATCTCGGCGGATTCACCCTGACCGATGATCTAGCCTCCCCATCAAAATGGTCCATCCCCCCCGGCACCTCCATCGCGCCCCGAGGGTTTTTGCTCGTCTGGGCGGACAACGAGATTGAACAAAACTTGCCCGGTTCCAACCTCCATGCCGCTTTTCAACTCAATGCCGCCGGCGAGTCGATCGGCCTCTATAATTCCGTCGGTACCGCTCAGCACACGCTTCACTTCGGGCCGCAAACTCCCGGAGTCAGCGCAGGCCTCTTCGCCGACGGCAACACCACCGCCGTGCACCCGATGCCCACTCCTACTCCCGGCGCCCCCAACTCGCTGGCCGCAGGAACTCCGCTCCAAGCCGAAGTTTCCATCGCCAATGGCATGGTCACCCTCAGCTGGAAATCAATCCCCGGTCGCACCTACCGCATCGAATCCAAAAACTCGCTCACAGACACAGCTTGGACCGCCACCGGCCCAGACATCGTCGCCACCGGGCCAGCCACCACCGCTATCGACCCAGTCGACACGGCACCAGCCCGGTTTTACCGCATCAAACAGCTCGACTGACCCCCGGTCAGGACGGCCGCCGATCGCGGCGGCCAGCCCGAGACCATGTATCTCCCCCGCGGCACCGCATCGCGGCCCGTAGTCACGATTCGGCCGGGCGGTGCGGCTCGAACCCGGCTGTAATGTCAGCGCCGCGCCGGGGAGCCCGGCGGCGCGCCTCCCGGTAGAAAAATTCTTGGGACCGCATGATTTCTTTTTTACTGTCTGCCTTGAGGCGGGTGTACGAACCATCTGGTTTTAATTCCCAGGCATTGGTCGTGTCCTTGAAGGCGATCTTGAGAATGCTAATCAATCGCGCCTTGGCCGCCTTGTCATCGATGGGCACGAGCAATTCGATGCGTTTATCCAGATTCCGTGTCATCCAGTCGGCGCTGGAGATGAAGAGGCGGGGGGATCCTCCATTGTGCACGTAAAGGATCCGGGAGTGCTCAAGAAAGCGGTCGACGATACTGATGACGCGAATGCCTTCACTCAGGCCCGGCACGCCGGGACGCAGGCAACAGACGCCGCGCACGTTGAGCCTGATCTCGACCCCTGCCTGGGACGCCTTGTAGAGAGCCTCGATCAGCGCCGGATCCTGCACATTATTGATGCGCAGCTGAATGCGGGCAGGAAACCCCTCGGCCGCGCGCGCGGCTTCCGCATTGATCAAATCCGTCAATTGATCACGCAGCGTGAGCGGCGCTGCGGCCAGCCGGGTTAGCCGCAAATGCCGAGTCCGGGCCGTGACCGCATTAAAAAATGCGGACACATCTGCACACAAATCCTGACGAGCGGTGAGGTAGCTGATGTCCGTATACAGCCGGGCTGTGGCTTCGTTGTAGTTGCCGCTCCCGAAATGTGCATAGCGCTGGACTCGTCCGTTTTTCTGGCGGATGACCAGACACACTTTGGCGTGAGACTTGAGCCCTCGTACTCCATAGATGATTTGCGCGCCAGCGGCCCGCAATTCTTCGGCGCGCTCAAGATTCCGTTCTTCGTCAAAACGCGCCTTTAGCTCGACCAGTACTGTGACCGCTTTCCCTTTTTCTGCGGCGTGAATCAGGGCTGTAACAATTTTGCTGCGCGAACCCGTTCTGTACAGGAATTGCTTGATGGCCAATACATTGGCATCGTCAGCAGCCTCCTGCACGAGGCGCACAACCGGATCGAATGACTCGTATGGGTGATGCAGCAACAGGTCGCCCTCGTCAAGAGTCTCAAACACACTGCGGGCCGGATCAACTCCCGCCGGAGGCTGCGGCGTCCAGCTCTCCGGAAGCAAATGCTCAAATCCTGGCACCCGCGTCCATGCCATGTAGGCCCCAAGATCCAGCGGACCATTCACAAGGTAAATGGTCTCGCTCCCAGCCCCCGTCAACGTGCGCAGAAACTTGAGCAGGCCCGGCGCCAGCCCCGCCGGCACTTCCAGCCGCACCGTGTCGCCTTCCTGCCGCGCCTCAATCATCTCCTCCATCTCCTGCGCCAAATCCAACACATCGTCGTCATGCACCGGAATGTCGCCGTTGCGAGTCAGCCGGAACAACCCGCTGGCCCGCACCTCCTCACCCGGGAAAAAAACTCCTAGAAAATGCATCACCACCTCTTCAAGCGCCACACAAGCCCATCCCTCATCAGGCAAGTCCGATAACGGAATAAACCGCGGCAAACTGCCCGGCAACACCACCACCGCATGCCGAACCGGCTCCCCAGAGGCCGCTACTTGGCAGGCCACTGCCAGCCGCAAACCCGGCAACTGCGGGCGCGCCGACTCCTCCAAATCCACCGCCACCGGCGTCAATACCGGGAAAATCATCTCCGTGAAATACTCCTCCACAGCGCGCATCTGCGCCGCACTGAGCTCGCTCAGACGAAGCTGGCTCATGCCGCAGGCCCGCAGCTCGGGCCACAACTGGCCCAACAACAAGTCCGACTGCGCCTTGATGAGCGTCTCCACCCGACGCCGGATGCGCCGCAACTGCTGCGGCGCCGTCAATCCAGTCGGGTCTTTCTCACGCTGCCGGGCCCGTACGAGCGCTGACAATCCACCCACCCGGACCATGAAAAATTCGTCCAGATTAGCCGCTGTGATGGCGAGGAATTTCAGGCGTTCCAGCAGTGGGACATCCCCCCGCACGGCCTCGGCCAGCACCCGGCTGTTAAATTCAAGCCAGCTCTGTTCGCGATTAAAAAAATGGGACTGGTTAGGCATGGGATGAGGAAACGGGCAGGCCGGTGGCGACTTCGACCACGATGTCGAGACCGAATACACTGGTGAAAAGGCCGGCTTTCCGGTTAAGGGCAAGCTGGACGGCGCTGGTGTCTTTGACCCCCTCCAGCTCGATGATGAGGCGATCGGTTTCCTCCCGGGTCCGGCGGATCCCGACGCGCAGGCCACGCCCGCGGTCTAACGAGTCAGCCACCCGCAACAACGCGGCCAGCTTGGAAACAACGAGGCGCTGCTCGCGATCAAGCTGCAGATAATCAGCATGTTCAATCGATGGAACTGCCCCCCGATGGTAGCGGGCAACGAGGGCGGCAACCAAGGTATCTTGCTGGTCGAGCCCGAAGATCTCGTTGTTCCGCATGATGTACAGCGAGTGCAGGTGGTGGTCACGCGAACCAATCAGGTGCCCGGACTCATGCAGCAACGCCGCCGCCGTCAAAATAAGCGACTCCCGGCGCCCCAACGCATGCAGATCCTGCAACTGCTCAAAAAGGGTGGCACACAAACGGGCCACCTGCTGGGCATGCGCTGTGTCGATCTTGAATTTTCGACCCAGATTCAAGGCAATGCGGGCAATCTGCGGCCGGAAGTTGTCCACACTCGCCGCCGGCGAAACAAGCCCCGCCAACAACGCCTCCTCAAACTCCTCGTCAGGAACAATAACCGATTCCAGTCGGAATTCCTCCGCCAACCCGAGATGCAGCTCCAATGTGTATAACAACAAGTCCGCCGTGCGAAAATCAAGCTGCAGCCGCCGCGCTAAGCGCTCGACTCCCTGCTCCTCAATCTCAGCCGCCAAGGCGGCCAGCTTTTTCACTGGCACCACCCGCGCGCGCCCACCCCGCCCACCCAGCAACCGGGCCAGCGACTGAATTTCATGACCCAATACCACAAGCTGAGTGACTTGATCCTTGGGAAAATCATAACCAATTTGATCAAACAAACTGCGCGCGGTCTGACCGATCATGCGCGCACTCACGCTCAGGTCTCCCCGGTTAGCCTCCACCTGCTCACGCGTCCGCTCAATGCCGAGCGGATACCGATGATAGTCCTCAATCCCCCCGTCATCAAAGTACAGCATGCGGGTATTTCCCGGGCCAATGTGGCTGACCAGCGTCCCCATGGAGGCCAGCGATTTCTGGCGGTCGAGCACGCGGCGGGTAGCCAGATAAATGAGGCGCGTCATCTCGCCGTCATCGAGCAATTCCGCATGCCAGCCGAAGGCCACGGCGATGCGATTGAGCAGCAGATCTTGATTTTGAGCCTCCAGCAAGATGTTGGTGGCCACAATCCGCTTGGGCGGACCAGTGATGCCATAGTCCCGCATGGCCTCCCGATGAGAATGCAGGGCCTCGATGGCTCGCCCCATAGCCTCCCCTCCCACCAGCCCGTGACGGAAAACTTCCTGTGCTAGGGGCACCGGCTGGCTGAGCAGCTCCAGCGGACGCAGGATACCGCCCGGCCCCTCCTCTCCAATCAGCAGGGAAATAGCATTGGAGCCAAGGTGGATGACGGCCTGCGGACCAGTCGCCACCGCGTGGGGCGGCAACAACTCGTGCGAGTGGGCAGTGGCTTTCAGCATGGGGGATTTCGAGAACAAAAGGACAGCCAGCGACCGGCCACGATGGTGGAACGATCCCGGCGGCCTTCCCCTATCCGACGAACCGCCCCGATGAAGCAAGCAACGAATTGTGACATTCACGGCCCACTCCGCTCAATATACCCCGATCCACTCCCCAATCAAACAGCACCCCCACTTTCCGGACCACCCCTCGGAAACGCCGACGTCTCGTCGGCCGCTCTTGAACACCACCTCACCACCACGCCATTCCAATCCATGGAGGCTAAAGTCCTCGAACCGGGCGAAAGCCCACATTATAGTACCAGTCGGACGGTAAGAATGCGTAGCGGTACGAGACGCGGCAGAAGTCCGCGAAATCGAGCCAAGAACCGCCGCAGAACACCTTGTGCGTGCCCGAAGCATTCCCCTTGGGATCGGTCTGTGCACCGGGAGCATAGGTTCCCTGCCAGTCCCAGCACCACTCCC
>JALRGB010000011.1 GCA_023253575.1 Verrucomicrobiales bacterium | reverse complement strand
ATGACTCCCATGGTCGGAGCCGCATCATCCGGCATGCCCGCGACAAACGCGTGTTTCACTGCGATACTGGCATCGCCGCGCATCGGTTGGACGCCGGAAACGACGGAAGCGACATCAGAAATGAGGATGGATCGACCGTTGACCTGCTTGATCACGGTGGCAGCAATAGCATTTAAGTCGCTGGTCATGGCCAAGTTGCGCACCATGATTTCTCGCGGGCCGGCCTGCAGGTACCCGCTGGTAGCATTACCGGCGGCCCGGCTGGCCGCCTCCTTCAATTCCTCTAGAGCAATCCCGTGAGCCAGCAATTTCTGGGGGTCGGGTTGCACGTGGATTTGTTCCACCCCGCCGCCCATGGTCAGCACTTCGGCAATGCCGCCGATGCTTTGCAGCCGGCGCTTGATGGTCCAGTCGGCCAGCGTGCGCAACTTCATCGGAGGAATTGTGCCGTCACGGTTGCGCACGCCGACCAGCAGAATTTCTCCCATCAATGAAGAAACTGGCGTCAACCCCGGCACCGCTTGCGCCGGCAAAGCCCCCCGCACCGACTGCAGCCGCTCCTGTACCAGCTGGCGGGCGCGGAAAATATCCGTGCCCCAGTCAAACTCTGCAAAAACCAACGACAGCCCAACGTCAGAATTAGAACGCAAACGATCTAGTCCGCCCACTCCTTGAATAGCGCTTTCAATCGGCTGCGATACCGACACTTCCACCTCCTCCGGAGCCAGACCCGCACACTCCGTCAAAATGGTCACCGTCGGTTTGGTCATGTCCGGCAGTACTTCCACCGGCAGAACCCTCGCCGTCTGAAAACCAAGCATCAGCAGCAACAACGCCACCCCAAGAACAAGGGGACGGTTGCCCAACGAAAAACGAATCAGTGCGTTCAGCATGACAATAGAAAAATATGACCCTGCGGCCGCCCCATAAACCGCACCGACGCCGCCCCGCTGCGCAAGGCGGCCGAACCACTCATCTCCTGACAAAAATCTAGGATCATGAAATCACCTCCTGCGAAGCGACCGACGCCCGACGACGCACCGATGAAAGCACTAGTAAAACCGCCAGCACGGCGCAGGCAATCTGCCAGAAAAGCACCCCACCAGAGTGAGCCTCATGTTCGTGGCTATGTCCGTCAGCCCCCGCGCCCCCCGAACGAGAAGCGATTTCTTCCCGGGTCATTTCCGAGCCGTCCTCATTGTGCGGATGCCCATGCGCGGCATCGAGCGCCTCGCGGAGAGAAACACTCCCCTTTCCAGCAAACCCCAAAGCATAAGCGCCGCGGGTCACCACCTCATCGCCAGGCAACAACCCTTCTAGAACCTCGACCACTTGATCATTTTGCTCACCTAGGACCACCGGAGTTTTGACGAAGGCGTGCGGCAGCTCGTAATCTTTGATGAAAACAAACCGGTTCACCGTATCCCCCTGGACCGAATCCCGCGGGATACTCATCACTCCCTCGCGCTCACTCACAATAATGGAAAACTCCGCGCGAAGCCCGGGGCGCAGCGTCCCTTCGGGGTTCGGCACATGAAATGCCGCCTCCACCGTGCCAGCCACCACATCAGCATCGACCCCCAGATGATTGAGCTCAGCTTCAAAAACGACATCAGGCACCCCGGTCACGCGGATCTGCGCCTTCATGCCTTTGCGCAGCCCACCAGCCAAATGCGCCGGCACCGCCGCCGCCGCCTCCACCGTCTCAAGATCGTAAATTTCAACGAGTGAGTCCCCGGGTTCAACCGGCTGTCCCGGGGCGACATTCACCTTGGCAATGATCCCTCCCATCGGCGCATCCAGCCGCACGACCGGTGGCGGATCACCTGCCTGCCGACTTTCCACCCACACCAGCTCGTCCCCCTCGGCACACATCATATCAGGCAGCGCAATCACCGTCTGGGCGCGCCCGGCCACCCGGCTGCTGAGTACAGCCTTTTTTCCAGGCAGCACCTCGATCTGCCCGAGGGCCAGAACGGTATGGGCGAACGTCGTTTCTCCGGCTTCGACGGTTTCGAGGCCGAGGTTTTTGACCGCGATTTCATCCAGCACCACGGTGCGGGCCATCTGATCGGAAGGGGCCGTGGCCGCGCTCAACACTGCGATCATCGGCGGAAGAAAAACACAAACGAGACTCTGTTTCATGGATGGAAAAGGACCGGGATAAAATGGATTCAGCGCCCCATGGCGGCATCGAACTGGATGCGGGCGAGGTGATAATTCCGCTGGGCGGCGAGCTGAGCGGCTTCGAGGCTGAGGCGTTGTTCGCGTGACCGAAGGATGTTTGTCAACGGGGTCTGACCCGACTGATAGGCGGCGAAAAATTTCTCTTCGAGCTGGCGTGCTTGGGGCAGCAAGGTGCTTGAGATGCGGGAATACTGAGTGGTGGCAGCGGTCATTTCGGCGCGCGCGGTGGCGGCATCGGCTTGGATACTTGCGGCCAGCGCGGCGGCTTCCAGTTCACGGCGGCGAATGGTGGCCACGGCTTCCTGCACCCGACCCCGAGCCGCTGACCGCACTGGCAGCGGCACCGTCAACTTGATCCCGAGAAATTGATCCCGCTGCATGCCGGCCCCCGCATCGTACGCGTGGTCGCGTTCATAAGCCAGACCGGCCGAGATATCGTCCCATTGGCTCGCCTTTTGTAGGTCGAGCTCCCGCCGGGCCGACTCCAGACGGGCTTGGCCCGCCAGATAATCCGGGCGGATCGTGACGTCCGGAAGCCCGGTGGAATCAACCGGTGATGGGGGTTCGAGCCCGCCCGCCAGCTCCAGCGCCGCTCCGACCGGCCATCCCAGCAGCGGCCGCAACGCGCCCACTAAGGCCACCTCCTCGGCATCCAACTGCAATAACTCAACCTCAACCTGGCCGGCCTCCAGCTCGAGTTGATCCGCCTCCAACGACGACCCTTCTCCCGCCGCCGCATTCTTGCGGGCCACCACCAGCCACTCGCGCCCCAATAAGAGACGCCCGCGCTTCAATTCACGCTCGTCATTAAGAGCCAACAGTTTCACCGCCAACGATCGCACACTCACTCCGAGTCGACGCTCAGCATCGCGTACTTCAAGCTCAGCGACCGTCACCTCGGAATGCGAAAGCTTCTTTTCCAGCGACAGCCGCGATGTGAGTGGGAATTTTTGCATGATCCCCAGCCCGACGCCAAACTCGCTGCTGTCCGCCAAATTTGGCCGAAATTCAGCCTCCAGCTCCGGGGCCGCCCGACGCCCAGACTGCGCCAGCCGACCACGGGCCTGCTCGATCCCCTGACGAGCGGCCGCCAACTCCGGATTATGACGCAGGGCGTACGTGACCGCCGCTTCAGCAGTGATATCTTCTGCGCGAAGGGGAATGGCCAGACAAAGAATCAGAAAAACAAATGAAAACCGGGACATGATGGAGCTGAAAGAATGAGAATGGAAACAGCCCTGCTGTGACAGCAGGGGCGGAGCGCACACGGTGGGAGCCCGTTATCCGGGCGACCTCCGTGGTCCTGCCTTCTCAGATCCTCATGACCACTGTCCTCACCACCAAATGCGGGGCCGGAGGACCGCCATCCGCTCGACATCCAGGCCGCTCCAGCCCCATGTCAGCCGGTACTCCCAAGCGGAAAGAAACCAGCTGCAGTGATGGTGGCAAATCATACACCGTCGGCGCCGGTACGGACAAAGTGCCGGCCACGGCCGCTCCTTTGAGGGAGTCACGCACCTCGTGGTGCTCGTGATCATGATCACACCCGCTGCAGACACTGCCACTCCTGCCGCCCTGACAATCACCGCTCACATCATGAACGGCCACCTCCGAAGCGCTGCCATGATCATGATCGTGGCCATGCTCATGCTCAGGATGGCACTCTGCAGCCAAACACGAGGCCGCCGCCACCAGCTTGGGCGCACCCAAACAATCACACCAAAACCCACGACTAATGCCCACCAGTTGTGCAAACCCAATCGCCGTAAAGACGATGAGTCCGACCATCATTCTGGAAGCAGCAGACATGCGAAATTGAGAGTGTACGCTCTTAGAACGAATGCAACGCGATTTGGGATGCCTCAGCCGTCGGGTTTTGCGGACGCGTCTCAAACCGGGCCCGCCGCGACCTCCCCGGCGGCAGTCGGCGCCGCACCCGCCACCTCCCCGAGAGCCATGGCTTCGGCATAACACTCTTCAAGCGCCGCCACCGCCGACTCGGCGCCGTAGGTGGCGCGCACAGAAGCCGCGGCCGCACGGGAAAACGCGGCGAACCGGTCCGGCTCGGACATGAGCGTGCACAAGGCTTCGGCCAACGCGGCAGCATCTTTTTCCTCAACGAGCAATCCATCGATCCCATGAGTGACCGCCTCCGGAATACCGCCGTGGCGAGTGGCGACGACAGGCAGGCCGGAGGCCATCGCTTCGAGCATGCTATTGGGCACACCTTCCTGGTCACCCGAGACCGTCATCTCGCTGGGGTGCAGGAAAATATGCCCTTGCTGGCATGTCCGGATGAGGTCTGGCTGGTTCATCCATCCGGTCATGATGACGTGCTCCTGCAGTCCGAGTTCTCGAACTTTTTCAGCAAACCGTTTTTCTTCTGGGCCGGTGCCACAGAGGATAAACTTTACTTTGGGAAACCGTTCAATGACGACCGGGAGCGCCTGGAGCGTGGTATACAGGCCTTTTTTCGGAATCAACCGGCACGCTTGCACGAGCTGCCACGCCCCCTCTGCGGGGGCCGCACGCTGATGGAATTCGATGTTGTCCAGCGGTATCGGCGTGCGATTGAGACGGAGTTTTTCTTCCGGGCACCCGAGTTCGCGCAACCGGTCCAGCAGACTGCGGCTGCGAGCCAGCACCAATCGCGCATGATCTGTCCTGCGGTCGGCGTTGTCAGCTCGGCGATGAGCCGCAGCACGGTCGATTTTCCGCAACCGGACGGGCCGAGCAGGGTCAGAAATTCACCCGTTTCTACGTCCAGATTGAAATCATCGAGCGCAACGACGCCGTTGGGGAAAGTCTTGCCGACGTGTTTCAGTGAAACAAGCACGCTCATGGCCGGGGCTTCAGCTCCATGCCGACCTTTTTCCCCACGAACCGCAATGAGTAGCCCTTTGCGAAATCGAGACCGGCGGGAATAACGCCCGACTTGACCATTTTCTCGTAGAAGTCGCGGAAGCGGGCTTCCGACATCGCGCCGATACCGGAAACAAGCGCATCGCCCGAGTCCACAACGCCGCGTTCACGCATTGCGGCGAGAGAAAAGGCGATCTGTCCGTCGGTCATTTCGGGATTGTCGCGCCGGATCATCGCATTGGCGGCGGCATTGTCGCCGTAAAGATAATTATACCAGCCGATGATAGAAGCGTCGACGAAGCGCTGCACAAGATCTGGCGATTTGGCGATCGTGTCTGCGCGCGTATCGATCGTCGAGGCGTAGCCGTTGTAGCCATAATCCGGCAGAAGAAAGACATTTGGCCTGAAGCCGCCGGTGCGCTCGATTGAATAGGGTTCGGATGTCAGATAACCCTGCTGGATCGATTGTTTGTCGGCGAGAAAGGGCGCGGTGTTGAAGCCATAGGGTTTGACCTTTTCGTCGCGAAAGCCGTGCGTCATTTTCAGCCAGCGCCAGGCCGTGACGAGAAAATCGTTTGCGACGAAAGCGGTGGCTTTCGGCAGATCCTCGAAATTGTCGAGCCCCACGCCCGGGTGCGCAAGCAGCACAAC
>JALRGB010000738.1 GCA_023253575.1 Verrucomicrobiales bacterium | reverse complement strand
GATGCCCCCGCTGCGGCAGCCACCGCGCCCGAAGCCCCCGCACTCACCCCAGAGGCGGAACTGGACGCTCTCATCGGAGGGGACGAAGTCCTCAAAAACCGTACATCCACGGCCCGCCTCTTCCTCGCCAAAGCCCTGCTCGCCCAAGCCCGCAACGAGACCGGCATGCGCGACACTTACTTCGACCAACTGGGCGAATTCGAAGCCAGCGAACTCAGTCCGTTCCTGCTCGGCCAGATGGCCGAATATTTCCTCACCAAGGCCGAAACCGCCCACCTCGCCGGTGACGACGTGCTGCGCACAACACAACTCGAACGCGCGGAAAAATTTGCCCGAGAATTGCTCGCCAGTTACCCAAAAAGCGAATTTATCGAGCTCGGGTACGTGGCCCAAGGCGAGGCGGCCTATGCCCGCGGCAATTTCCAGCCAGCCTATCAATGGTTTAAAGAAGCCATTGATGTGGCTGGGGCCACCGCGCGCATGCGCGAAGCCATATTCGGACAAGCCAAATCATTGCTGGCCCTAAACAAGTTTGGCGAAGCTAAATCGTTGTTTGAACAAGTCGCCTCCACCCGCGAGTGGCGCGGGGAACTCACCCCAGAATCGATTTTCAATCTGGGCGAGATTGAGTTCCGGCAGGGCCGTTTTCGCGAAGCGGTCGCCAACTACCAGCGTGTCTATGCGGGGTATGCCAAATATGCAGACGTCTGCGGCCGGGCCTACATCCAGTCAGCCGCCGCGTTCGATAAATTAAGCCTGCGGACAGAAGCCGTTAATTCCCTCCGTGAACTGCTTCGCAACGAAAAGATCCCGCAACGGCATCGCGACACCGCTCGTAAAATGCTTCAATCTTGGGGGTCCGACTGAAATGAGACATCGACTTTCCATCGCCACCCTCGCCGCCGTGGTCAGCCTAGCCAGCAACGCTCAGGCCCAGATCACCGTCACCCTGCGAGACGGCTCCAGCGTGCGAGCCACCACTCTCGCCGCCCAAGGCACTCGGTTCTCCCTCACCCCAGAAGCCGGCGGAGCCCCACGCGTCGTCGAAGCCGCCACTGTGGAACGAGTGGACATGCTCCAACCACAGATCCTCACCGACGCCTATACCGCTTTTGCCTCAGGCGAAACCGTGAAAACCCTCCAAGCCATGGGCCGGCTCCGCACCGAACTCGGACTGCTGAAAAAAATCCCCGGCGGCCGCGAATGGTGGCTGGAAGGAGAATTCCTTCGCGCCCACATCCTCCTCACGCAAAAACGAGTCAAAGACGTCGATGAGGCCATGCGCGAAATCGCCGCCGATAGCACGGACCCCATTGCCCAGCGCCATGCCCAAGTCTTTCTCGCCCACCTCACCGGACTGGCCGGCGATCCGCGACAAGCCCTCGAACAACTCCGCAGCCTGATCCTCGGCGCGCGCGATCAAGACACTCTGGCCGATGCCTGGCTGTTCACAGGCCAACATCTGGCCACCGTCAACGAACAGCAAACCGCACTCGTCGCTTTCTTGCGCGTACCCGTCTTCTACCCCTCCCGGCTCGTCCCACTCGCTTCCGCCCGCCTCGGAGCCGCCCGGTGCTTCGTCGCCATAGAAGACCTCGCCGCCGCCCGCCAAACCCTCAAGGAACTGCTGGCCACCCAAGCCACCACCCTCGCCGGCGTGGAAGGGCAAAAACTCCTTTCCCAAGTCGAACGCGACCTGGGTCTCACTCCTAACGCCACCGACGCATCCCAATAATCCTGATGAGCACGCTGACTACCATCACCAAACGCCTTGCCCTGATCGCGACCGGCACATTTCTCCTCACCGCCCTCGCTGCCCCCCTGCTCGCTCAGGCCGACCCCAAACCCGCAGACGCCCCCGTCGTCAGAAAAAAAACCCTCATGGACCACTTCCACGAGGGCGGCTGGGTCATGTACCCCATCCTCGTCTGCTCGTTCGGCACCGCTTACCTCTGCTGGGAGGGCGCCAATCGCACATCCATGAAAAAAATGGCGCCCCCAGCCCATGAAATTCAAGTCAAAAGCCTCTTCCGCGCCGGCGATTACATCGGTGCCTACGACTATTGCAAAAATAATCCCAGCCCGCTGACCAACACCCTGCGCGTCGGTCTCAGCATGCTCGGAGAAGGGAAAAACTTGACCGAAGAAGCCATGTTCCAGCAACTCGCTAAGGAACAGTCGATGATCTCTACTTTCCTCAGCTACCTCTCCGTCATCGGCGTCACCACCCCCATGATCGGTCTGACCGGCACCGTCACCGGGATGATGGGCGCTTTCGAGGGCCTCGGATCTGAAGGTATCGGCGACCCATCCAAACTCGCCGGCGCCATCGGCGAGGTGCTCGTCGCCACCCTCTCCGGCCTCGCCATCGCCGTCCCAGCCTTCATGGCCTATTATTTCTTGCGCGCTCGCATGGTGACCGGCGTCCACCACGTCCAAGACATTATCAACGACCTCTTCCGTAAAATGCCATGGGAAGCCCTCCAAGGAGCCCACATCGGCGATGAAGAACTCTACGCCGCCCTGCCCGCTTGGTCCACAGACCAGCCAGCCGCTACTTCCCTCTAGCCCGCAACCACCCGGCCGGAACCCGCCTACCCACTCCGCCGCGTCTCGCCCCTTGCCTCCCCCTCATCACTCACTTATTATAAACCATGGCCAGCGGCGGTGGCAGTATTGAATCGGGCGAACCTGAGTTCCAGATCGCGCCCATGATCGACGTTCTTCTGGTCTTGCTGATCTTCTTCATCAGCATCACCTCGATGGAAGTCCTGCGCATCGACCAAGACATCGTCCTGCCTGTGGCCGAAGATGCCGTCAAAGCCCAAAAAGAACGCGGGGAAGTCATCTTGAACGTCCGCTACGACGAGGAAAACCGCAAAGCGCGCTACAATATTAACGCCGATAGCCGCCCCATCGAAACTACCGACATCCTCGTCGCAGAGCTCACCAAGGCCGTTGGCATCGCCCAAGCCTCCATCAAAGCCGGATGGAACCCAAACGTGCGCCTCGTCATCCGAGCCGATAATAATACCCCGTCCTTCGAAATCTCCCGAGCCATGAACGCCGGTGCCGAAGCCGGCATCTCCGACATCGCCTTCTCCACCGCCAGTCGTGCCGATTCCCCCACCCCATGAAATCCGTCCTCGATGAAGATACGCCGAACCTCGGCTTTCAAATCGCCCCCATGATCGACGTCGTCTTCGTCATCATGCTCTTCTTCATGGTCATGGCCGGCGCCGTAAAGGTGGAAAATCACCTCATCAGTAACCTGCCAGGCTCCGTCGAAAGCGACAGCGTCGACTTCGTCGACGAAACCATCATCAACATCGCCGAAGACGGGGAGATCGCGCTCAATGATGAACCCATGGACACCCCAACGTCCAAAAACATGCGCAATCTCAAAGGCAGCTTGGCCCGACTCAAACAAAATGCCGTGTCGTCAGGCAACAAAATCATCGTGACCATCGTCAGTGAGCCGCAAGCGCCCTACGATCGCGTCGTCGATGCCCTGAATGCCCTCTCCGCCGCCCAAATCACCGATGTGACGTTCACCGTGTCCGAAGAAGAATAATCGGCCAGCCCGCACCCCAGGACGTCAAATCTCCGGACCGTGAGCCTTCCCCCTCCACCCCTCGCGCCTGTCCCCATGCCCCACTCTCCCACCACGAGCCCCACAGCCCCGGTCCACCAGACCCCCGGCCTGCCCGGCGCCCGCCTGAGCCGTCTGCGACTCGGCCTCACCCTGCTCGCGCACATCGCCTTGCTCGCCCTAGCGGCCATCTGGGTCATTTCTTCCTCCTCCCCACCCCAAGCCCCAGAATCGCTCGTCTTCACCTCAGAACGCCCCAGCGCCACCGCCAATGGCAAAAAAAGTGAACACGCCGCCAAACTCGCACGGAAAAAAAATACCGGAGGCGCACCCCCCAACGCCCGCCGCCTCACCTCGTCCGTCAGCAAATCCATCTCACTGCCAGACATCCCCAGTAGCTCTATCCATGACTTCCAGCCCGGCCGCATGGGCGGCGGCATGGGGTCAGGCCTCGGCGGCTTCGGCACCGGCGCCGGCCCCGGCAGCGGTGGCATGGGCATCGGTCAAGGCGGTGGTCGTATCAAATTCTTCGGCTTCGAAACCGACGCCAGCAGCGTCGTCCTCGCCATCGATACCTCCGGCTCAATGACCGGCGCCGTCGGCGGACCCAGCGGTATCGCCAAATTGCAGGACGAAATCAACCGCACCATCCAGTCTCTCTCCCCCGCCTCCCTGTTTAATATCATCTGCTTCGGTCAGGATGCCGACGCCGCCTTCCCCACTAATGTCCTCGCCACCAGTGATAACAAACTCGCCGCCATTAAGTTCATGGAAGGATACTACGGACAAGGCGCATTCGGCCGCACCCGTACCGAAAAACTTCGTGAACTCAACCAACCCATCAACGTAGAACTCGCCCAACTCAACGGCATCCCCTTCACCCCGCTCACCGTCGAAACCGTCAAAGGTCTCGAGGGTACCAGCGGAGGGTCCCGCATGGACCTCGCCCTCGTCGCCGCTATGGAACGAAAAGCGACCTCCATCTTCCTGCTCTCCGATGGTCAACCGTCCGCCATGCGCGGCGGTCGCACCCTCGATCAAAATGAATTAATCCGCGTCATCCGCGATCATCATAAAAATTTGTATAAAGGCAAGCCTCTTATTATAAATACAATATATACAAACACCAACCGCAGCGAGGAGGCCTTCATGAAAAAAATCTCCCGGCAGTTCGGCGGACAACACAAAGACGTCCAGTTCGATTAGCAAAAACCCAACGAGCTAAAAAAAACATATCATCATATCGTGATATGTTGATTTATCGTTTTGCAGCACCCGCGGCTC
>JALRGB010000729.1 GCA_023253575.1 Verrucomicrobiales bacterium | reverse complement strand
GGTCAACCTTGTCAATGGAAGCGGCTTGAGCGCCGTCCCGGATGCCTTGCCACTGGCCGGCATCACCCAATCGAGTGCGACCTCGACGACAGCGTGGGCCACAGCTGGGGATACGGCTGACTGGTATGCCGTGCCGAAGCCGCCGCCGGTGCTGACGTTCACTCTGCCGGGACCATTCTTGCTGACTGGACTGGCGGTCTGGGGGTTTCCCTCCGGAACGAGCCCCCAGAACCATGAGGCGAAGGAGTTGTTGATCGAATTTTCTACGGTGGCGGGCGGGAAGTGGGACGGAGCGGTGACACTGACGCATGCCCGCACGGGCCGGGCCCCGGAGACGCTGGTCCTTCCCGACCGAGTGGCCCGATTCGTTCGTATAACAGTGATAGACAATTATTTTGGCACGCCCGGGGCGACGGGTGGCCAACGCGTCGGTTTAGGAGAAATTCGGTTCCTCGGGACCCCGGTGACGATACCTGATCCGGTCATGGTCACGAACCGGAGCCTCCTCACTTTCACGCAGCCCTCAGCAGTCGCCCAGCCTGTGACACAGTCGCTGGAAATCCGCAATGCCGGGCCAGACCATCCGCTGCGCCTCACATCCGTCGCCCTCCGCGGGCCCGATGCCTCGTGGTTTTCCCTTGGATCGATCCCTTCGACGATCGCCGCGGGTACGGCCGCCCCGCTCAACGTCACATTTGACGCAGATGGCCGGACCGGCCGCTTTTCGGCCTGGCTGCAGGTGAACTCCAATGATCCCGCGCGCCCGCAGCTAGACGTCGCATTACTCGCGTCCTCCGCAGCCAGCGAGATGCCACCGCCACCGCCACCCGACCTCTCACCCGCCCCGGGCACGTTTACGGATGATTTTCCCCTGCGACTGACACCCGCCGCTCGCGGCGGACTGATCATGATCACGACCGACGGCAGCACGCCGGGACCCGACAACGGACAACCGGTGACCGACACGCTGAACATCAACCGGACCATGCTCGTCCGCGCCATCACGCTGGTGGACGGAGGCGCGTCTTCCCCCGTGGTCAGCGCCGCCTACATCAAACTGGCCGCCGCGTTGCACCAAAAGTCGTCTCCCCTCCCACTCATGGTCATCGAAAGTTTTGGCGCTGGTAAAGTTCCGGACAAAGGATGGACAACGTCGACCCAAACCGGAGCCGGCCTGCGACAGCGGCCGCGGCAGCCGGTCGTCATGAGCCTGCACGACCGCGATCCCGCCACCCGCCGCGCCCGGCTGTCCAGCCCCGCCAGCCAACACGCCCGCGCCGGCTTGCGCGTACGCGGTGCGTTTTCCTCCACCTGGTCACCCCAGCCGTACGCGCTGGACTTTTGGGACGAAAATAATCGCGAACTGGCCGTCGCGCCGCTGGGAATGCCCCGCGGCGAAGACTGGGTGCTCTACCACCCGCATCCGTCCTACGATACCACCATGATTTTCAACTCCTTCATCTGGGAGCTGAGTCGGCGGACCGGGCGATATGCGCCGGCCTTCCGCTACGTGGAAGTATACCTCAACGAAAACGGCAGTGACCTCGATCCGTCCGACCGCCGCGGCCTCTACCTGCTCGTGGAGGCCGTCAAACGAGATGTCCACCGCGTCGATTTCGAGCCGCTCTCAACTGATGGATCCACCGGTGGGTGGATGCACTCGATCAACCGAATGGACCCCCAGCCAGAGGACGGCTGGCCAGCGCCCAACGGCGCCCGCTCCCCTCAGTTTTTCCGTACCCCCGGTCCCAACCGCCTCCGACAAACGACGGCCAATCAGCCGGCGCAAATCGGCGATGACCTGCCCAAACAATACAACGCCTTCATCAATTTCGAAAACCCAGGCGGCTATACCATCACCGCCGCGCAGCGGAATGCCATCGAATCATGGTTTCAAGAATTTGAAAACGTCCTCTATGACAACACCCTCTGGCGAGACCCAGTCAAAGGCTACCGCCAGTATCTCAATACCAAGGACTTCATTGATTATTTTCAACTGCTCAACCTCGCCCGCCAAGGAGATGGCCTGCTGCTAAGCCTCTATCCGTGGGTTTCATCCGGCCAGCGCCGCCTCCACATGGGACCGCTCTGGGATTTTAACAACGGATCGTATCACCTCTCGGGCTCACCCGCCAGCATCCCCTACTTCCGCCAAGATCAGCTCTGGTATCCTCGCCTGTTCGCCGATCCGGACTTTATGCGCGAATATGTAGACCGCTGGTTCGAACTCCGGCGCGGTCCTTATGCCAATGCCAGTCTGCGGGCCATCGCCGATGAGCAAACCGCCGCCATCACCACCGAGGTCGCTAATGCCCAAGGTGTCAGCACCAGCAGCTGGACGTCCAGCCTGAACGCCATGAAAAATTTCCTCGTGCAGCGAGCCGACTGGATCGATACCCAGTACATCCGGCCACCCATTTTTTCTATCGCCCCCGGGTTTCATCCCGCCCCCGTGAGCCTAAGCGTATCCCGGCCCGCTAACGTGACCGGCACAGTCTACGTGACCACCGACGGCCGTGACCCGCGCGCGGCCAGCGGCGCCCCACAAGGCACCCCCGCCACCGAACCGCTCGCCCTGCATGCCTCCACCCTCATCAATGCAAGAACACTCACCACCACCGGCGCATGGTCCGCACTCAATACCGGCTACTTCATCACCCATACCCCCGCCACCGCAGAAAATACCGTCATCAGCGAGATTCACTACAACCCGCTAGGGTCAGATGACGCCGGCGAATTTGTCGAAATCATGAATACTTCGGACCAAGTCATCGATTTCACCGGAGCACGCTTCGACCGCGGCCTCGAGTATGTTTTCGACGTTGGATCCACGCTCGCCGCCGGCGAACGCGCGCTCGTGGTCGCACGCCGCTCTGATTTTCCGGCGACGGAAGGGCCGAAAATTCTTGGGGAATTCGGACCATCCCCAGCCCTTGGCAACGGCGGCGGACTCCTGCGACTCCGCGCGTGGGATGACACGGTCATCGTCGAGTGCCCATGGGATGACAGGGCGCCTTGGCCGCGCTCACCGGATGGAAACGGCCCCAGTCTGACTTTGATCAGACCCGAGCAACGGCCTCATCCTTCCGATCCCCGCCACTGGCGGGCCAGCCTAGTCCGTGGCGGCACTCCGGGATTCACCGATGCCACCGTCTTTAGCGGCCAGCCCGCCGGAGGAAACAATATCGAAGGCCTGCCTGATAGGATGGCCTATGCGCTCGGGCTCGATTTACCGGCATCGGGTCAACGCACGCCACAGCTGTTTGAGGAAAACGGGCAGCTGGTCTGGCTCGTGCCGTCCAACCCAGCGGCTGAAGACATGGCCCTCACCTGTGAATGGTCGCCAG
>JALRGB010000653.1 GCA_023253575.1 Verrucomicrobiales bacterium | reverse complement strand
GCCGACGTTGCGATCGATGGACCATTCATTGTCGTTGAGGACGACGATGAGCCGTTTGGTGGAGGTGGCGATGTTATTGAGCGCCTCGAAAGTCGGGCCGCAGGTAAAGGCGGCATCACCGGCGATGCAGACGACGTGGTCATCGGTACCGCGCAGGTCGCGACCGACGGCGAGGCCGAGGGCTGCGGAGAGGGCGGTTCCGGCGTGGCCGGCGCCATAACAATCGTGGTCGCTTTCGGTGCGCAAGGAGAATCCATTCAGGCCTTGGTAGGTCCGCATGGTTTCGATGCGGTCCCAGCGGCCGGTGAGCATTTTGTGGACGTAGGCTTGGTGGCTGACGTCGAAGACGAACTTATCGGCGGGGGTATCAAAGACCCGGTGGAGGGCGATGCTCAGTTCCACGACGCCCAGATTGGGGCCCAAGTGACCGCCGGTCCTAGAGAGGGCGTGAATCAGGTCGGTTCGGATGGCTTCGGCGAGCGCGGGAAGTTCCCTTTCATCGAGCTTTTTGACATCGGCTGGGCAGCTGATGTGAAATGGGGCGGGAGGCAGGGGACTGGTGGCTTTTTCAGGCATGGAAGCGAAGTGGGCGGCACGAGAGCGGGGCCATGAGAGTGTTGCGCACCGGGTGGCCCGTCAAGCACCGGTAATTAACAAGTGAGAGAGAGTGGGGGGCCGGGGCTGATGGCGGTCAGGGCTGGCGGCGGACTTAGAGATGAGTGGTGGAACGAGACTGCTGGGGAGGTGGGAGCGGGTGGTAGGCGGAAAAAAACCGCGGTGGCGTGGGGACGGCGGGGATCAGGCGAGACCGGAGCGCCTGAGGAGGGCTTCGGAATCAGGATCGCGCCCCATGAAGTCGCGGAATAATTGGGCTGGGTCGGCGCTATTGCCGCGGCTGAGCAGGCGTTCGCGATAGTCACGGCCGACTTTTTCACTGAGCACGCCATCGGCTTTGAATCGGGAGAAGGCGTCGGCTTCCAAAACCTCGGCCCATTTATAGCTATAATAGCCGGCGGCGTAGCCGGTCGGGTCGGCAAAGAGGTGGGTAAAGCGACGGGCCATGGTGGGGGGACGCGTTTTGAGCGGCATCAAATACCCTTCGAGAATGTCCTCGGCCACCTCGTCGAGGGTGCGGCCTTGCGGGTGGGGGGATGTCAGATGCAAGTCGAGATCGAGTTTACCGAGTGAGAGCTGGCGCATGGTGGCCAAGGCGGACTGGTAATTCCGGGCGGCCAGCATTTTTTTGTACAGCCGCGGTGGAATCGGTTCGCGCGTTTGGTGGTGGCGGGCAAAAAAGTCGAGACTCTCCCGCTCCCAGCAGAAGTTTTCCATGAGCTGGCTGGGTAATTCGACGAAGTCCCAGGCGACATTCACGCCGTTGAGGGATTTGATTTCCACATTGCCGAGCAGGTGGTGGAGGAGGTGGCCGAACTCGTGAAAGACGGTTTCGACTTCGTCGTGGGTCAGCAGTGACGGTTGGCCCGGGGTGGACGGGGTCATGTTGCCGCACATCAGGCCTAGGTGTGGGGTACGGGGCTGGCCGGCGCGATCTGGATGGCCGGTTTTGAGGTAATTCATCCACGCTCCGCCGCGTTTGCTGTCGCGCGGGTGCCAGTCAGCGTAGAATGACCCGAGGTGGGTGCCGTCGGCATCGCGGATCTCGTAAAACTTCACTTCTGGATGCCATACTTCCACTGGACCGCCGTCTTCGGCGGACGGCAGGTCGGCTGGCGGCTCGTGGCCGGGTTCTACGAAGACGGAATCACGTTCGTTGATGATCAGGCCAAAGAGTTTTTCGCAGAGGCGGAACATCCCGCCCAATACGCCGTCGATGGGGAAATAGGGACGAAGTTCTTCTGCATCAAAGTCATAGAGTGCTTTGCGCTGGCGTTCGCTCCAGAAGGCGGTTTCCCATGGTTCGAGCGGCTGCGGGGGGGTGCCGGTGGCTTCGGCGCGGAATTCTTGGAGGGCGCGGGTTTCGCCGGCGAAGGGTTTGGCGATGCGGGCGTGGAGGTCGGTGATGAACCCGCGGGCGGTGGCCCCGGTTTTGGCCATGCGTTGCTGGAGGATGAGGTCGGGAAAATGGGCGTGGCCGAGCAGGGTGGCTTTTTCGTGGCGCAGGCGGAGGATTTTCCAGACGAGGTCGGTGTTGTCGTAGGGGGCGTTGCGTCCGATGGTGCCACTGGCGGTCCAGACTTCGCGGCGCAGGGCGTCGTCCTCGGCGTGTTCGAGCACGGGAAACATCGAGGGTGCCTTCAGGGTTAGGCGCCAAGCTGGTGTCTCGGGTGTGCTCAATCCCTTGGCGGCCGCTTCGGCTTGGGCCGCGTCTTTGACGACGTCAGGGAGTCCGCGCAATCGCTCAGGATCCGAAATGATCAATTCCCACGCGTTAGTGGAATCGAGGACGTTTTCTGAATACTTTTGGGTGGCCAGAGCCAGTTCAGCCTGCAGTTCTGCCAGTCGTTCCTTTTTTGGCTGCGGCAATTCCGCCCCGTTTTGACGAAACTCGGTCATGGTTTCTTCCATGAATCGGCGCTGGATTCCGGTCAGTTTTTTCGCCTCCTCCGTTCGTTCGTAGGTGATGAACAAGTCCCAGATGGAATCGTTGAGAGTGAGCCGTGTAAAAAAATCCGAGACCTTCGGCAGCATCGCATTGTAAGCGGTGCGCAGGGCGTCGTTGTTGCAGACGGCATCGAGATGGCCCACCAGTCCCCACGCCTCGCTGAGCGGCTCCAAGGCGCGCTCATACCCGAGAAATACGGTATCGAAATCCATGCGACCCCGGTCCTGACGACACACATCTGTGATGGCCAGCTCGGCCAGACCAAGGGCCTCAGTGAGCTCGGGAATCACGCGCTCCGGGGTGAGCGTGGACCAGCGAACGTGAAAACGGCGATCTAGAAAGGACATGAAAAGTGAGTGAACGAACGAACAAACCAGCGATCTGCCGCGGGTCCAATAAAAACTCTTACGATCACAGCTCCACGGAGGATTCCGGACGGACTTTTTTTACTGGTTCGACGGGCTTCACTCTTGGTGCTTCCGCCGCTCTCCCTCATTGAAACTCTGGCCTCGGCTTGGCCTTATTTGGTCCATCGTGGCTTTGATTTTTTTGTCGGGTGGGCTGGGGCGTGCACCACGGTTAAAGCAGACGTTGGTGCGGGCGCTGGTGTGGGCGCGGGCGTTGGCGCCTGTGCGGGTGTTGGTGTTGATTGTGGCGTTGGCGCCTGTGCGGGCGAGGGCGTCTTTTGTCCTAGGGCGTGGATGACGGCCCAGGCGGCTTTTTCGGCGCTGATGGCATCGAGGCATTTGTAGCGGCCTTGGGTGAGAGGGCAGGTTCGTTTGAAGCAGGGGCTACAGGGAACGTGATGGCGGAGGACGGTGTGGCCGTGTCCCGTTGGGCCGGTCCAGCCGGGTTCGGTGCTACCGAAGACGGCGACGACGCGAATGCCGAGTGCGGCGGCGAGGTGCATGGTGCCGGTGTCATTGGTCAGGAGAAGGTCGCAGGCGGAAAGTTCGTTGATGAGTTGTCGCAGTGATGTCTGGCCGACCAGATTGCGGTGCGGGGTATCGGCCATGAGGGCGGACAGGGTAGTGCCCATGGCGGTTTCGGAGGGGGCTCCGATCAGCGTCCATTCTGAACTGATGGTGGTGCTGACGGTGTGGGCGGCGGCGGCGAAATTTCCGAGGGGCCAGCGTTTGGCGGGGCCGTATTCGGCTCCGGCGCAGAGGGCGAGGCGCAGTGGCTGCTGACTGGAGTGGTCGGCTGGGGTGGGGAGGTGATCGCGGAGCGGGCGGAGCAGAGCGGGGTCGTCGACGGCGGCGCCGCAATTTTCGGCGATGCCGAGAAAATGATGGATGTGATGGCGGAGGGGGCCTGGGCGCGCGGGGGGAACGATCTGATTGAGCAGGCGGTGGCGCCATCGTCCGCGATATCCGATGCGGCGCGGGATGCCGCAGCCGGACACCTCGAGGGCACCGCGGGGAGATTCGACCATCACGACGGCGACGTCATATTGAACGCGGGTGGCTTTGATGAGCCGATGTACGGCGAGGATACCGTCTTTGGTCGGGCCGGCATCTTTTTCGATGATGGCATCGACCTCACTGACATCACGCCAGAAGTCGGCCAGTTTGGCTGGTGTGAGCACGGTGAGGCGGGCATCGGGGCGTCCTCGTTTCAGGGCGCGGACGGCCGGCATGGCCATGCAGGCGTCGCCCAGCCAGTTGGGGGCACGGACGAGGATTTCGAATGGTTGGAGGTGGGCGGAGGACATGCCAGAAGGGTATTCGACGCCGCGTTTGTATTGAGCGAGCAAAAAATTCGGTCTTGGTGTTTTCCATCGGTTGTGGACCCAGAACCAATCGGCGGGCGAGAGGCGGATGAGTTTTTCCAACTCGGTGTTCAGGGTGGCAGTTAATTGACCCACATTACGGCGTTGTCCTTTGACGGGTGGGGCGACGATGATTTTCCAGCGGGCGCGCCCGGTGGTGATGATGCCCAATGGGAGGACGGGGCCGCCGGTGCGCAGGGTGAGCAGGGCGCCGAGGGTGGTGGTGGAGGCGAGGCGTCCGAACAACGGGCACCAGACGCCGCTATCACCGGCGTGCTGGTCGACGAGTACGCCGAGGCCGCCGCCGTCTCTGAGGAATTGCACGGTGGTGTGGAAGCCGTCGTGGCGATCGAAGAGTTGAAATCCAAAGCGGGCGCGCAGGCGGGCGATGTGGGCGTTGAGGAACGGATTGCCCAGTGGTTGGAAGAGGGTTCCGGGTTTGCCGGTGGGGCAGATGTGGGGCATTTGGGCGAGTATTTCCCAATTTCCCATGTGGCAGATGGCGTAGATGAAGCCGAGGTTATCGCGAATGCCTTTTTTGACATGGTCGATGCCTTCGATGGCGACGACGGCCTCGATTTTGGCGAGCGGCATGGTGGGGACTTTCAGGCTGGAGAGCAGGTTAGCGCCGAGTCTTTGAAAGTGTTGGCGGGCGAGCCGGCGGCGGGCGTTGATATCCATTTCCCGGCCGAAGGCGATGTCGAGGTTGCGACGAACCAGCTGGCGGTAGGACCGGGCGAGAGCCCAAGCGGCGAGACCACCAATTTCTCCGATCACGAACACGACTGGCAGAGGCAGTAGGCGCAGGATCGCTTCGAAGAGGCGGAAGAGCGCGTAGACGCACCACTGCCCGGTGCGTCGGCAGAAGGAGCTGTGCTGATGGGGTTTTCCGGAATCTTGCGCCATGAAGTCGTCCTGTGTCATGCACCTCCCCGGCCATGGAAGCAAGTGATTCACCCGGGTTGCGTGATGACCGCATCGCTTTACGGTTGGGATCCCAATGATGAAACTCATTAACGCCACCACTCGCGCCGGTCTGGGCGCGCTGAAAAAACTCAATCGCCGAGCCGAGCCGGAAACGAGCACGCGTGAGACGGTGGCTGCCGTTTTGGCGGACATCAGGGCGCGGGGCGATGTGGCGGTGATTGAGTACACCCGTCAATTTGACCGCGCGGAGTTATCGCCGGCCTCGCTGGGAGTTCCGGCGGCGGCGTTGGCAGCGGCTTGGAAGAAACTGCCTGCGGCGACAAAGCGTGTGCTACAGGCGTCCCACCGGAATGTGGCTGCTTTCGCGCGCGCGGGACTGCGCAAGTCGTGGTCGCGGCGCAATGAGCAGGGGGCTCGGGTGGGTGAGATTTACCAAGGGTTTGATCGCGTAGGGCTTTATGTGCCGGGGGGGACGGCCCCGCTGGTCAGCACGGCCATTATGACCGTGACGCTGGCCAAAATGGCTGGGTGTCGCGAAATCGTGGTGACCACGCCGTGTGGTTCCGATGGCTCGGTGAATTCCTCTTTGTTGGCCGCCCTGCATCTGGCTGGGGCCACGGAAGTCTGGCGCATCGGCGGCATTCAGGCGATCGGGGCGCTGGCTTATGGTACTCAATCGATCCGGCCGGTGGCTAAAATCTTCGGTCCTGGCAACAAATTTGTCATTGAGGCGAAGCGGCAGGTCTTTGGGTTAGTGGCAGTTGACCAGCTGCCGGGTCCGAGTGAGGTCATGGTTTTGGCGGATGAGTCCGGGAATCCAGCGTGGATCGCGGCTGATCTGGTGGCGCAGGCTGAGCATGGCCATGGCAGCCAAGCGGTGCTGGTCACGCCCTCGAGGGAGCTGGCGGATGCGGTGGCGAGGGAAGTCGCCGTGCAGCTGAAATCGCTTTCCCGTCAGGAGAGCTTGGCGCATGCGTTGAAGACGGGCGGATTTATCGTGCTGGCGGCGGACATGGCGCAGGCCATTACCATCGCCAATGATTACGCCTCGGAACACCTGAGTTTGATTGTCAAAGATTCACGTGCTGTGGTGCGTCAGATTACCACCGCCGGTGCCATCTTCATCGGCAATCACTCGCCCGTCGCCGTGGGCGACTACCTCGCCGGCCCTAGCCACACCCTGCCTACCGGTGGCGCTGGCAAATCATTCGCCGGTCTGACCGTCGATCAATTTCAACGCCGCACCAGCGTGGTCCAGCTCGACGCCGCTGCCATCCGGAAGTCTGCGCCGCTGGTCAAGGTGCTCTCAGATCTGGAAGGATTGGATGCGCATGGACGCAGTGCGATGATTCGTCTGGAATGATCGTAGCACCAGCGCCGAGCTGAAATCTCGGTGATTATTGAGTGGGTCAATGGTCCCGGAAGGACATTTGGCAGCGCATTGGGGCGACGATGTAACGTTTATTCATATGATATAGCTTATAATGACGCACGGCTCACACGTCTAGCCGACTGATCTGCAAAATCCCGGAACCGTTGGCCACCTCCTCACTTTTCTCTTTGGTGCCTTTATTTATGCGGCAACGCGGGACTTGGTGGTGGAGTGTTGATTTGCTTGCCAAGTGGCGCGTATTCGGAGAGGCTGCCAAATAGGCGGGTGGCACGGGTGTCGCCCGATTTTAATCTATCCCCACAACCCATTCCTTTGATGAAGCGCCGCTCCTTTCTATCCACCTCTGCGGTGGCCACATTTGGATTTCAGTTTGTTCCGGCGCATGTGGTCCGGGCTCAGGAGGGGGCGAAAACGCCTAGCAACAAAGTGCGTTTGGCGGTTATTGGCTGCGGTGGGCAGGGCGGGGCGGATCTTGGGGGCATGGCCGATGAAGACATTGTCGCGTTGTGTGATGTGGACGACCGCCGTGCGGCGGACAGTTTTGGCAAATTCCCCAAGGCCCGTCGTTTCAAAGATTTTCGCAAGATGTTTGATGCGATGTCGAATGACATTGATGCGGTGCTGGTGGCGACGCCGGATCACACGCACGCCGTGGCCACGTTGGCGGCCACTGGGCATGGCAAACATGTGTATTGTGAAAAACCTTTGGCGCACTCGATTGGCGAAGTGCGGGCCATGAGGAAAGCGGCTTTAGAAAAAAATGTAATCACGCAGGTCGGTAATCAGGGGCATT
>JALRGB010000297.1 GCA_023253575.1 Verrucomicrobiales bacterium | reverse complement strand
CAACCGCTTGGTGCAGCATAGTCCAAGCGGGGGATGCCCGACGCTACGGATGCGATAAGCCCCGCAGAATCAAGTCGCCGTGCAGTTGTGTCACGGGTCACGGTGAAGTCCCCCGCCCCGCTGGTTGGGATGAATGAGCGTCTGGAATTGCCGGAGCCAGGCTGCTTCCGGTCGGGGAGGGGAAAGAAGTCGAGGGGTGGCCAGTTGGGTCAGAAAAGTGCCCTGCCGCTCGGCAGGGCGCACGATAAAACCGGCATGGATCGCCTCTTCAGCCAGATGGGTGAAATTGACATCGGCCGTTAGATCTGTTTCGCCCGGAGCCGCCAGAGGGTTGTCACAACGACGATGCGCCCGATACCCGCGCAAAGTGCCTGCCGACCGGTGCGGTGCAAAATAATCGGCTGCCTCCCGGCCGTAATCAAAAAGCAGCGCCCGGCCGCGCACGAAAGACCGGGCCAGCGACTTTACCCACGGACCCAGCCCGGGACACGTCTCGGTGACATACCCGGTCGGCAGTACCGCCTCGTGCGGGCCGCGGATCCCGGGTAAGCTGAACTCTGGAGCAGGCAACACATCCCAGCACAACGCCCGGTTTACATCCAGTGCCACCGCCAGCTGCTGCCACGCTCGACCATCAAACCGCCAGCGCGCCACCGGAAAAGCATCAAGTAATTCGTTGGCGAAAAACAAGGCCCATGGCAAAGGGGCGTCCGCAGCCTCGTCCAGCGACGACCACCACGATATTCGCGCCCCTAGTTTTTGCTGCTGCGCGGCCCGCCGGCCAGCCGACGGCTCGATCACGATCGGACGCACCACCGTGTCAAGGTAGGGATGACATACCGCCAGCGCCGCCAGCACGTCGATCATCAACTGCCCGTCATGGGCCCCCTGTTCAATCAAGGCTAGTTCCGGGGGGCATCCCATGTCCGTCCACTCCCGGGCCACCCAGGCCGCAATCAGCTCCCCAAAGACCGGACCAACCGAGACACTCGTGTGAAAGTCGCCCTGTCGTCCCACCATCCGCTCCGGAGCGGAGTAATACCCATGGTCCGGATCATAAAGACACCGCTCCATAAAGACCTCAAAACTCATGGGCCCATCGGTCGCGATCATGGCGGCAAGGCGGTCCGTCAGGGGCGTTCGAGCAGAGAAGGATGGCGACGGCGTTGCCATCAGTGAAAAAAAGGGGATATTCTCAAGCACACTGTCTCGTTTGGAGGGCGTTGCGCCCGGCAGTGCCGTCAATTTCTTATTTGCCATGATCGGAGATCTCATCAAGCCACAATCCTCGCCTGCCAGGAATGGCCGACGCCGCCGTCGGCCTTCGCTCTTCTCGCGCTGGTGGGTGAAATGCGGCCTCGGCCTCGGCTTCGTGGCCTTGATCGCTGCGGGCTTCGGCGCCCTCTCCATGAAGGAACATTACGAGACCAAATCCCTTGATTATGATCTCTCCTCGCTGGCCGAGCTCGAACGCAGTAGTGTCATTTACGACCGCGATGGGGAGGAAATCGGAAGTTTTTACGTCATGGAAAACCGGCGTCCAGTCGCTTTTGCCGATGTCCCTAAACATTTTATTGATGCGTTGGTGGCCGAGGAAGACAGCCGGTTCTGGGAGCATGACGGGGTCGATTACATGGGGATTTTGCGCGCCGTGCGCGCCACGTTGATGGTCGGAAGGGTCCACCAAGGAGCGAGTACCATCACCCAGCAGCTCGCCCGCCAAGGGTTTGGTATGGCCAATCAGAAAACTCTGGATCGCAAATTCACCGAGATTTTTTTGGCCCGTCGCATCGAACGTGAATTCAATAAACAACAGATTTTAGAACTCTATTTGAACCGAATTTATTTTGGCCGTGGTTTTTACGGGGTCAACGCCGCGGCCTTGGGGTACTTCGGTAAGCCGATCAATGACTTGGTGCTGGAAGAGGGAGCCGTGCTGGCCGGGTTGATCAAAGCTCCTAACCGCTGCTCCCCGCTGAACAGCATCGTGGAGGCGACGCAGGCCCGTAATCACGTGCTCAATCGCATGCTGGCGGAAAACTACCTGACTCCGTCGGATCACGCCCGCTACAAGTCTCTCGCCATCAAGCTGTCACCCGGTCGCGTCCGCGGGGTGACCGGCTATGTCCAGACTGAGGTTCGGGAAAAATTGATTGAGCTCCTTGGATATGAACAAACCACGGGCGGCGGGTTCCGGGTTTTTACTACCGTCGACAGCCAGTTGCAGAAAACGGCCGAGGAGTCGTTGAAGTCCCGTCTCGACGCCATGGAGAAGATTTCTCCCGAGTACCGTCACGAAACGCCCGATCAGTATCGTCGCAAACTGGAGGCGTTTCTGGCGACGGGCAAAACCATCGATGACAAGGACGCTCCCCGGCCGACCTATCTTCAAGGCGCGGTGATTGCCCTCGACAACGAAAACGGCGCGATTCTGAGCATGGTTGGGGGGCGCGATTTCGCCCATAGCCAGTATAACCGCGCTTTGCAGGGACGTCGTCCGACTGGTAGTGCGTTTCTGCCATTTGTGTACGGAGCGGCCTTCGAGAACGGATCCTATCCGGGCACTCGCCTCAAGGATGCTCCGATGGACAATACGCGGGTCATGATGGGGGCGATTACGGGGATTTTGGGTGAGTGGGGGAGCGAGGATGCCGCCACTGGTTATGCTGGGGACATCAATGCCCGCCGCGCCTTGGTCATGTCTCGCAACGGTGCTACCGTCCGCCTCGGCTCCGACGTGGGACTTGCCAAGATTCAGGACTTTGCCCGCCGCGCCGGTATCCAGTCGCCGCTCAAAAACGAAACAAAAGCCTTCCTCGGCCACAGCGAGGCATCCCCCTCGGAAATGGCCTTGTCTTATACCGGTTTTTCCACCGGCGGGTTGCGGCCGGCTCAACTCCACCTCGTCACCAAAATCGAGGACCACGAGGGCCGGGTCATCTACGCTTCCAAGGCTGCCCAGGCGCCTCGCGTGCGCAGCACGGATGAATTTACCGCTTATCAGCTTCATTCTTGCCTGCAACAGGCACTTCGCGAAGGCCCCGGAAGCGCCGCCACCACCCAGTACGGCCTCGCTGACATTCCCGCCGCGGGAAAAGGTGGGACCCACTCCGGATTTACCGATCTTTGGTTTGCGGGAGGTACTAGCCGCGTCACCTGCGCCGTCTGGGTCGGCCTCGACAAACCCGCCACCATCTTTGAAAATGCCTTCAGCCGTCAAGTGGCCCTGCCTATCTGGTCCGATTTCATGCGTACTGCCCAGGAGGCCTTTCCCGGGGGCACCCTCCAGCCGCCGGCCGGTGGCGAGAACATGGAGGTCTGCACCCGCTCCGGCTTGCGAGCGACCGATAATTGCTACGAGACCCAGCCAGATCCCGCCACCGGGCGCCTCCGCTTCGTCCGCACCACGTATCGGGAAATCATCCGCCCCGGATTCAAGGTGACCGATTCATGCGGATTCCACGCTCAGCGCCCGGAAGATGGTGGATCAGCGAGCCCTGCAACCGTGCCCCTGACCGCTGAACCGACGCTCATTGTGAATCCTAAAGCCGCCGCCGTGGCCGCCAATACCGAGTCCGTGACCGTGGTCGCTCCCGTCCTGATCGGTGGCGATGATCCCTACCGCTCGGTGCAGTCGACCAAAAACGTGCCCCGCGCGGACCCCGTCACCGAGGCGCTTCCCGCTCGCTCCAGTGAGCCGGAGTTCGATCTCACCTCCCAGCGGCTGCTGGAACAAGAAAAAGGACGTCTTGATCTTCGACCTCCCGAGCCCATCAAGCTCGATTAAGGGAAAACTCAAAATAATGTCAAAAAGTGAAAGAAAGTGAAAGAAAGTGATTGCGTGAGGTGGGTGTGTGGATAGGGTTCCGATCCCGGGCGAAACAGTCCG
>JALRGB010000581.1 GCA_023253575.1 Verrucomicrobiales bacterium | reverse complement strand
GCGTGGTTGGAGGAGACAGCGGCGGGAGTGGCGAGAGCGGCGGAAGCGGCGGACGCGGCGGGAGAATGTGAAATTCCTGACGAAGCGCAGCGGGTGTTGCGGGAGGTGCGAGCGGACGGGCGCTTGTTATTGACCGAGGCTGAGTCGAAGCAAATTTTAGCGGCGTGGGGGATTCCGGTGGTTGAGACGGTGGTGGCGGTGACGATGAGTGAGGCGGTGGCGTGTGCCGAGCGGTTGGGATATCCGGTGGTGGTCAAGCTTCATTCGGCTACGATCACGCATAAAAGTGATGTCGGTGGTGTGCGCTTGCATCTAGAGACGGCGGAGGCGGTGCGGCGGGCGTGGGGCGAAGTAAAAGCGGCGGTGGCGCCGGCCGACTTTGGTGGGGTGAGTGTGCAGCGGATGGTGGCCTCGGACGGGGTAGAATTGATTTTGGGGGCGGTCCTCGACCCGCAGTTTGGCGTGGTCATGCTTTTTGGGGCGGGAGGGACGTTGGTTGAGGTGTGGCAGGACCGGGTGCTGGCCCTGCCGCCATTGACGCGGGAAACGGCTCGGCGTTGGATGGCGGGCCCGAAGATTTACCGGGCTTTGTTGGGGCTGAGGGGGCGGCCGGCGGCGGATCTGGAGGCGCTGACCGACATCATGGTTCGGTTCAGTGCCATGATGTTGGCCATGCCGTCGCTGGTAGAGGTTGATTTGAACCCGGTGATAGCGACGGCGCGGGGCGTCATGGTACTTGATGCTCGCATGGTTCTGGCCCCACCGGTCGAGCTGAGGTCCGTTGTGGCTTAAGGGAGGGCTTTCGTTTAAGCCTGAAATCAGGGGGAGGGGGGGCGCGTGCTCCGGTGGCTTGGCGTGCAATTGGTGCAGAAACGCGGGGACAGCGGGGCTGCCTGCAGGTAAAATGAGGGGCGGGCGATGCCTGTTTCCCTCTACCATGTCTGCTCAATTCAAAGATTATTATGCCATTCTGGGGGTAGGCCGGGAGGCCAGTCCGGAGGAGATTAAGAAAGCGTTTCGGAAGCTAGCCCGCCTTTATCATCCGGACATGGCGCAGGAGAAGACGGGGGCGGAGGAGAGGTTCAAAGAGATCAACGAGGCGCACGAGGTATTGAGCGACCCTGAGAAGCGCAAAAAGTACGATAGGCTTGGTGGGCAGGCGGGTGTGGGTGGAGCGCCCTTTTCCGAGCGTGATTATGGGGGGATGGCGGAGGGACGGGAGTTTCATTTTGGCGGGACGGGTTTCAGTGATTTTTTCGAGCATTATTTCAGTGGGGCGACCCGTTATGGATTTCCGCATGATGAAGACGAAGGGGGGTGGTCTGGGGTGGGCGGACGGGCACGGCGCGGGCATGATATTGAAGGAGATATTTTGGTGACGCTGGATGAGGCGATGCGTGGCACGCAGCGGCCGGTATCCTTGCAAGTGATGGACCGTCGGACCAGGCGGGCGCAGACGCATTCCTTTCAGGTACGCATTCCGCCGGGGGCCATGGATGGCCGTCGCATCCGGGTGCCCGGGCAGGGTGAGCCGGGAGTGATGGGTGGTCCGGCGGGTGATTTGTATTTACGGGTTCGATATGCGGCGCATCCGGATTTCACGACTCGGGAAGCCGACGTCATGCATGAGCTGCTGGTGGCTCCGTGGGAAGCGGTTTTGGGGGCGGAAGTGGTGGTGCCTACGCTGGATGGGTCGATCAAGCTCAAGGTGCCGGCTGGTTCCGAGAGCGGGCAGACGTTGCGTGTGAAAGGTCGCGGCCTACCCAAGGGAAAGTCCGGGGAGCGCGGAGATTTTCTTGTTCTCATCCAGGTGGTGCTGCCCCCTCGGCCGAGCGAAGCGGAGCGCGCGCTGTGGGAGCAATTAAGATCCGTGTCGTCTTTTAATCCACATTCTTGATCCGTCACTATGAACCTACCCGCTTCATCCTCATCCATGAACGACTGGCCCGTGATCGAAGCTGATCCCGGCGCTGTCTACAGTCTGGAAACGATGTCCCAGCTCAGCGGGATTTCCTCCGTCTTGATTACGCAGTATTATGAGGAGGGATTGATTCAGGCGGTGCCGGGAGAACCACTCGGGCCACCCACCTTTGACGATGACGCTCTGCGGATGGTGCGTCGGCTGGAGTCGATTCGGGACCGGTGTGGGGTGAATCAGGCCGGGCTGCGATTTCTTGCGCGGTTGTTGGATGAGCTTGATTGGTTAAGGGCCGAGGTGCGTCGGCGTTCGTGAATTTTATGC
>JALRGB010000351.1 GCA_023253575.1 Verrucomicrobiales bacterium | reverse complement strand
GAACCACGAATGTCACCGGCAGCCATCGCTGATGTCAACGCTGCAGAAAACACCGCACCCGTCCCCCGCTCCACGGCCGGACCGGCTCCACCATTTTCCTTCACGCCACGCTCCCAGCCCGGAAGATTTTCCTTCGACACTCCCCTCGCCCGTTCGGCAAATCCAGCGACCACTCCAGCCGCTTGCTCGCGAAAGGAAATCCGGCCCAGTAAAAAACCACCCGTGCCCGCAACCCCTCCCACCGCCACCAATAACAGGGCAACCCGGTTGCTTCGTAAAAATGATGAAATGAACGGTCTCATGAAATCTCTGTCGCGAACTCAGCGACTCAGATCCGTCTGCTGCAGCACGCGAAACCCGGCCGACTGCAACACGCGGGCTGCCACATCAATGTCTTCGACATGCAGCGCCAGCGTTGGTTTGCCCTGTGGACGCACCAACAATGCGTAGAGAAAATGAATGTTGGTTTCACCAGCCAGCAAGCCATGCAGCGACTTGTTCAGCGCTTCGACACCTTCTGGAAGTTCGATGACCAGCATCTCGCAACTTCCAAATGGAATGCCCCGCTCCATGAACAGCGTTTCTGCCGCCTCCGGGTCACTTGTAATCAACCGCACCACCGCCACATCCACCGAATCCTCGACGGTCAGTCCCAAGACATGAATGCCCGCATCCTGCAACAATTTCAACACGCCAAAAAGCGTGCCGGCTTTGTTGAGCAGAAAAACAGAGAGTTGGCGGACAGGGGCGCTGTTCATCGCAGATTCGGTTTCCATAGGAAAAGTATCGTTATCATGGTCCTCTCCGCAGCGATGCGCAAGTCCCATGCCGGGCTCATTCGCCTGCGGTTCGGTGTTCTGCCAGCGAGGCGCCCCCCCAAAAAAGGCGCGCCTCATCCCCTCGTTTCCTAAGCGATTGGTCTGCAATTAAAACATCGACTTCAATCCGCCATCGATCCACGCAATCGTCGCAACGCCAGGAAAGAAACGCCGAATAAAACCACGTAATAAAGTACAATCATTCCCATACGCGTCCACGTCAGGTCTTCGCTGGCATCCCCGACATAAATTGTCACCAAGGCCCGAGCCGTGTGCAACGCCGCACTGAGCCCAAACATCAAAGGAAAGGGTGTGCCAATCGCCGGCAATAAATACAGCTGCACCACATACGGCATACCAGGAAGCAGCCCGCACAATAACGTCGCATCCCGGCAACTCGTGCCCGCAAAACGCCGCCGCCATGGCGCCAGACGCCGGAAAAACCGCTCCGGCAACGCCTGTACCAACATCCAGCCGAGAACATGATGCAACACCCCAGTCACCGCCACCACCACGCCCCCACCTAAAAATCCAAATCGCATGCCCGCCACCACATGCAGCCAACTGACCGGAAATCCGACCAATGGCAAGATCACCATGACCAGAAAAACCATCCCTCCCGACTGACCTCTCGCCACCTGATACAACTCTTTCACATCAAATCTCCTCCACAACAACCCCACCGCCATCAACCCTGCAATCACAACAACCATCTTCACCCAGACAGATCGACTCACCCTCGCCGCCGCCAGCCAGTTCACGACCCGCCCCCAACAGGAAGTCCGCCCGACCGGGCCCGGCTCATCAGTGGGAACATGACTCATATCCATCAAAGAAATAAAGATGACTGACACACCACCACACGCCCGTACACTCGCGCTCAACCTCATTATGACCGTAAATCAACTCTCCGCTCAAATACCCTTCGTCACCAAAGACGGCACCACCATCCGCAGCCTGCTCGATCGCACCAACGCCCCCGTGCAGAACCAGTCTCTGGCCGAAGCCGCCATGACCGAGGGACAGGTCAGTCAACGCCACTACCATGCGCGTAGCGAAGAGTTTTACTTCATTCTAGAAGGCACCGGCATCATGGAAATAAATGAGGAAACCCGCCCCGTCGGCCCCGGCGACGCCATCCTCATCCCCCCCGGCGCGTGGCACCAGATCACCGCCGCCCAACCGCTCCGCTTCCTCTGCTGCTGCGC
>JALRGB010000319.1 GCA_023253575.1 Verrucomicrobiales bacterium | reverse complement strand
GTGAGAGTGCGCTGCAGGCGGTGTTGGTGGCGGCGCACGGTGACGGGGTGGTTGAAGAGCTGGCTGAGGTGCGGGCTGGTGAGGGTTTGGTGGCGTGGGCCTTTGGTGAGGATACGGCCGTCGAGGAGGAGCAAGGCGTGGGTGAATGCTGGGGTGATTTCCTCTACGTGGTGGGTGACCAGCACCAGCCCTGGGGCTCCGGGTTTGCTGGTTAGGGAGTGCATAAACGTGAGGAATCGTTCCCTAGCCACCGGATCCAGACCGGCGCAGGGTTCGTCCAGGATGAGGAGTTTGGGGTCGGCGATGAGGGCTCGGGCGATGAGGATGCGTTGCCGTTCGCCTTGGGAGAGCACGGCCCATGGTCGGCGGGCGAGGTGGGCGCAGCCGACGCGTTCCAGCCATGCGGCTGCGGTGGCTAGGTCGGCGCGGGTCAGGGTGCCCCAAAAATTGAGCATGGCATACCGGCCTGAGGCGACGACCTCCCGGGCGGATTCATTTTCTTCGATGCGTTGGCGCAGATTGCTGCTGACGATACCGATGTCGCGTCGAAGCTCGCGCCAGTCTGTTTCTCCAAATTTTCGGCCTAGGACGCTGAGGCCGCCGGCGGTGGGCATCAAATACCCCGTCAGGGCCATGAGCAGGGAGGTTTTTCCCGAGCCGTTGGCTCCGAGAATGACCCAGTGTTGTCCGGCCTCCACGCACCAAGTGACGTGGTCGAGGATGACGGCCCCCTCTCGTTTCACCACCAGTCCGTCGACTTCGATCAGGGGTGGGCGCGGATGATCGGGGGTGGGGTGGAGGGCTGAGGATATTTCCACGTTGTTTACTGGGTGTGAGCGGGCCGTCCTCGGGGATGGCCCAGAGCACAGGCTCCGGCGGCTGTGACTAGATGTGAATGGCGTGGCCCGAGGCTTGGGCCACGGCTTCGTGAATGGCTTCGGCCAGCGTCGGGTGCGCGTGAATGGTGGCCTCAATGTCTTCGTATGTCAACTCGCTGTTCATCGCCAACGCGAATTCGGCAATCAGCTCGGTTGCTTCATTGCCAATGATATGCGCTCCGATGATTTCCCCGTGAGGTTCGCCAATCAAGACTTTGACAAACCCATCGGCATCGGCTGCAGCCACCGCCTTGCCGCTGGCCAAAAACGGGAATTTGCCCACTTTGAATTTGAGGCCTTTTTCGCGCGCGGCGCGTTCGGTGAGTCCGACGCTGGCCACCTGTGGCTGGCAATATGTGCAACCGGGAAAAAGATCCACCTTCCGGGGTTTGAACTTGGCATCGAACATGCCGTTGACGGCCTGAATGGCTTCAAACATGGCCACGTGAGCCAGCCATGGCGGGCCGATGATGTCGCCTGCCGCAAACACGCCGCGCAGCGAGGTCTGGTAGCGTCCGTCGGTCTGGATGTAGCCGCGGTCGGTGAGTGCGGGCGTCGAACCGCCGGGGAGCAGCGGCTTCACGCCAATGGCCACGAGGCAGGTCGCGGCCGTCAGTACTTCCTGCCGACCATCCTTCTCTACAGTGACCTCAACGTGACTGCCATGGTCCTTGGTGGCGGTCACGCGGGTGCCCGTGCGAATGCCCACTCCGAGTTTATTGAATGATTTTTCTAGGGCCTGACTGACCTCGGTGTCTTCCACGGGCAGCAAGTTCGGCAGCATTTCGATGACGGTGACTTTGGTGCCGAAGGCGTGGAAAAAGTAGGCGAACTCAATACCGATGGCCCCGGCGCCGATAATGAGGATGTCTTTCGGCTGAGTCGCCAGCACCATGGCTTCATGACTGCTGATGACGGTGGTGCCATTAAACGGCAGTCCGGGCAGATCGCGGCTGACGCAGCCGGTGGCCACGAGGATGTTGGTTCCCTCCACGGTCGAGATGGTGCCATCAGCCGCTGTCACTTGCACGGTGTTGGCGGCAGCCAGCGCAGCTTCGCCCTTGATGTAATCGACCTTGTTTTTGCGAAAGAGGAATTCGATGCCCCCGGCCATTTTGTCACTCACCTTTCGGCTGCGACCGATGATGGTCGACCAGTCATACGAGAGACCCTCGATTTTGATCCCCATTTCCTGCGCCTTGTGGGTCAGCGTGTGGTAAAGCTCTGCGTTTTTGAGCAGCGCCTTGGTGGGGATACATCCCCAGTTCAGACAAGTTCCGCCGGCGCGTTCTTTTTCGACGCAGGCAACTTTTTTTCCCAATTGGGCGGCCCGGATGGCGCCGACGTAACCCGCCGGTCCGCCACCCACAACAACAAGATCATACTTCGACGACATAAGCCTGCAGCCAACCCGGCCTGCCGCTCTTTTCAAAGGGAATCGCGCACGGATCGTGCGGCTTCCCCTCGGGACCGGCTTTGTTCGTGCCGCAGGACACTGAGGCAGACAAAGGCGGCGGTCTCGACCCGAAGGGTAAGCGGGCCGAGGGAGACAGGCCAGAGGCCAGCATCGCGGAGCTGCGCGTATTCTTCGGGGGTGAAATCCCCCTCGGGCCCGATCCAGACGGCGGCATCCAAGGTGGGTGCTTCTAGGACGGGTGCTTCCGGGGTGTTGCCCGGAGCGGGTGCGGACGGAGACCATAATGAGGACAGCGGCCTTACGGGAGGTTCCAGACTGGCCAGCAGGGGCAGTGCAAAGGCGGGCGGGGGAGCGATGAGCAGTGCCTCCGGGATCGTTCGCGGGGTGCGGACCCATGGTAACCAAGGTTGGCCGCATTGTTTGCAGGCTTCGACCGCGATGCGTTGCCATTTGCGCTGGCGCTCGGGCCGGTCGCTGGCGTTGAGGCGGACGACGGTGCGTTGTGTGAGAAGCGGCACG
>JALRGB010000308.1 GCA_023253575.1 Verrucomicrobiales bacterium | reverse complement strand
CATCCCGCACGCGCCATCCCGCACACGCCATCCCGCACACGCCACCCCGCACACGCCCGGCGAGAAAAAAAGGAGCCGCGCCCCGGCCAAGCTGTCTACTTTGCGAGCTGCGACTTCAACCGGGCCAAATCCCGCCGTTCTACCAGCAATTCATTATAAAGCCGGAAGACGGCGAAGAAGTCTTCCTTGAGGTCATCGCTCATGTCTTTCACGAGCGCCTGCAGTTCCCGCGCCCGATCCAAATCCACACCGGCCGCGGCGGCCGCCGTCGGCACGCGCAGCTCACTGGCTTGCTGCGCTCGAATCCCTTGACGGCGACGAACATCCGCCAAATCTTCTTCCATCAATTCCTTCGCCGTTCCGGTGGCCGTGGCCATCCTTGAGACTAGATCCCGCTCGCGACGGTCTAGTTCTTCGATGTTTTTAGCCAAGGCCTCGGCCACCTGCCGCCGGTCTTTGTCGGTGATGGACGCCACCCGGCGGTTCTGATTGTAGTCTTCGTTGCGGCGGTAATGCTTGTTATCCTCTCCCCACCGGGTGTGATCCTCATCATATTCCACCAAATATTTCTCAAACTCCTGATTCACGGCCAACGACCGGGTCAGCTCAATGATTTGTGCGATTCGTTTCTCAATGCGTTCGTCCAGAGCGGCCAGTCCACGCCGCAAATCCTCTGTCTGGTAACCAAGATCCTGACGTTCCATGGCCGCGCGGGTTTCCTGTCGTTTGGTACGGTAATATCCAATGCTCCGGGCCAGCGCTTTCGCCACCTGCTCTTTTAAGAGCGTCACCCGAGTTCGGGTCTCGGGCGTGTCATTCGCCGATTGCAGCAACGCCACCAAATCGCCAATGCCCTGTTCCAGCCGGGCGTCCGTCGCTTTAAGCAACTGCATCTTCGACTCCACCCGCGCTTCCCGCAAACGAATCTGCGACGAAAGCATGGCATCGGCAGGCGCCGCCGCCGCCGCCGTCGACTCTTGAGCCGCCAACCGACCGCCAGCGAGAAAAACGCAACCGGCCGCCGCCACCAACCACCATGGGGATGATTTCATGGTCTAAGTATGCGGCACCCACCCGATCCGCGCAACGCCAACCTCCCCCCCACCCGCCGCCGTCGGCAACTTCAAACCTCTGCGTTTTCCCGCCTGACACCCCGGTGTTCTGGGCTAGGCTGGGCATTTTCCAGGAATTCCCATGATTAAAGTCGGACTTATTTCCCTCGGCTGCGCCAAAAATCTCATCGACTCCGAAGTCATGATCGGCCACCTGCAACAGGCCGGCATGGCCATGACCCCTGAACCTGAACTGGCTGACGTCCTCATCGTCAACACCTGCTCGTTCATCGACAACGCCAAAAAAGAAAGTATCGCCGCCATCCACGGCGCCATCGACGACCGCGAGACAGACGCCAAACGACATCGCCAGAAAATCATCGTCGCCGGATGCCTGTCCCAACGCTTTCGCCAAGAATTACCGTCCCTCATGCCGGAGGTCGACGCCTTCATCGGACTGGACCAGCTCACCGAAGTGCCAGATGTCATCAATCGCCTCTTCACCCCGGAAGAACTCGCCAACCGCAACCTCGTCACCGACAAACCAAGGTGGATCCCGGATTATGACACCCCACGCTTCCGCCTGACGCCCAAACACTTCGCCTATATCAAAATAGCCGAAGGCTGCAATCACCCGTGCTCTTTCTGCATCATTCCGAAAATCCGCGGTCAACACCGCAGCCGAACCCAAGAATCCGTCGTGCGCGAAGCACGCGCCTTAGTCGCCAGCGGCGTCAAAGAAATTAACCTCATCTCCCAAGACACCACCTACTTCGGAATGGACCGCTGGGCCGGTCAACGCCCAAACCCGCGCTCGGGCGTGGACAGCAGCCGCGGCGAATCACTCGCTTCCCTGCTCCGCGAACTTAATGCCATCCCCGGTGATTTCTGGATCCGCCTCCTCTACACTCACCCCGCCCACTGGAGCGATGACCTCATCGCCGCCATCGCCGAAAGCGAGAAAGTCGCCCGTTACATCGACATGCCCCTCCAACACATCTCCGATCACATGCTCGGATTGATGAAACGTGAAACCGACAGCGCCTACATCCGCACCCTCGTCAAAAAAATCCGCGCGGGCATCCCCGGTGTCGCCATCCGCACGACCTTCATCGTCGGCTTCCCCGGCGAAACCGCCGAAGACCACGCCGAATTGCTCGCCTTCCTCGAAGAAGCCCGCTTCGAACGCGCCGGTGTCTTTGAATACAGCCGCGAAGATGGCACCCGCGCCGCCAAAATGGAGGGCCACCTCCACCACGCCACCCGCAAGGCCCGCTGGAATTCAGCCATGAAAAAACTTCAGGCCCTCGCCGAGGAAATCAACCAAGCCCAAATCGGCAAAACCATGCGCGTCCTCATCGAGGAAAAAGGCGTCGCTCGCACCGAATGGGATGCCCCAGAAATCGATGGCACCGTCTACGTCGATAAAACCATCCCCGTGGGCACCTTCTCCGATGTGACCATCAATGACTGGCGCGGCTACGACCTCGTGGCCGCACGCTAAATCCCCTGGCCGCGCCCCCGCCCGCCATGAGGCCCGCCGATTCCATCGCCATCATCATCAACCCCGCCGCCAGAAGCGTCCGGGCCACCCAACAGGTGGAAAAAGTCCGGGCCATGGCCCAAGGCGCCACCCTGCTGCTCACGCAAGCCGCCGGCGACGCCCGCCGCCTCGCCCGGGACCTCGCTCACTCCGGCTGCCCAGTCGTCGTCGCCGCCGGAGGAGATGGCACCGTCAATGAAGTCGTCGCCGGCCTGCTCGAGTCAACCGCTCCCACCCCACCCACCCTCGGGTTGCTGCCGCTGGGAACCATGAACGTGTTCGCCCTCGAACTCGGTTTGCCCGTCCGCCAACTCGACGCCTGCTGGCACCATATCCTCTCCGGACCGACCCGCGAAATCGACGCCTGGCAGGCCGGTAACCACCCGTTCGTGCAAATGGCCGGCGTCGGACTCGACGCCAACGTCATTCAACTCACATCCTGGCAGTCGAAAAAAAAATGGGGACCACTCAGCTACGTCCTCAGCCTAGCCCGCGTCCTCGATCAACCCGCCGGTCAACTCCGCCTGAGCGTTGATCACGGCCCATGGCTCGACGGCACGACCGCCTTGTTCGGCAATGGCCGCTTCTATGGCGGACCGTTTCCCGTCTTTCCCAACGCCCGTCCTGATGATGGTTTGATCGACATCCTGCTCGTCCACGGTCATGGACCAGCAACATTTTGCAAACTACTGGCCGACGTACTCACCCGCTCGACCGATGACCACCAAGAAAGCGTGACCCGACTGCAGGGACGCCACGTCCGCATTGAAGCACCCGCCCCCGTGCCGTGCGAAATCGACGGTGAACTGGGCGACCACTCTCCCCTCGTCATCACCCGCCACGACCGCCGCCTGCGCGTCATCGCCTGACGCCAGCGGAAACCACCCCCGCCCATACCCCCGCCATGACTCCGTCCCGCACCGTCTGGGCCCCGGCCACTCCCGGTAAAACCGTGCGTATCATCGATCAGCGCCAACTCCCGTGGGCGCTCGTCCTCGAGGACCTCCACACCGTGGAAAATGTCGCCACCGCTATTCGGGACATGCACGTCCGCGGCGCCGGCTGCATTGGAGCCACCGCCGCCTACGGGATGTGGCTGGCCACGGAAACCGGCGTGCCACTCGATGCCGCCGCCACTCTTCTCAAAAACACCCGTCCCACCGCCGTCAACCTCGCCTGGGCCGTGGACCGCATGCTACGAGAAGGCGCTACGCTCGACGCCGCCAACACCATCGCCGAAGAGGACGTCGCCGCCTGCCAAGCCATCGGCCGCCACGGCCTAGTCATGCTCGAATCCCTGCGAAAAAATCTAGGCCGCCCAGACCACGCCCCGCTCCATATCCTCACCCATTGCAATGCCGGCTGGCTCGCCTTCGTCGCCCACGGCTCAGCCACCGCCCCGATCTATGCCGCTCACGACGCCGGCCAGCGCGTCCACGTCTGGGTCGACGAAACTCGCCCGCGCAACCAAGGCGCTCGCCTCACCGCCTGGGAACTCGCCCGCCACGGCGTCCCCCACACTCTCATCACCGACAACGCC
>JALRGB010000206.1 GCA_023253575.1 Verrucomicrobiales bacterium | reverse complement strand
GAGCCGCCGCCCAGGCGGCTTTTGTCTTTTACCGATCCGGTACAGCCGGCACCCAGACCGGCGCCGATGCCAAAACTGCCGCGCCCATTGTGCGACACCAATCCGCGGCCAGAAACGGCCGGTTCGGACAGATTTGTCGCGAAAACTATATTTGGCGACACCCCCTCCGCCCCGCCCCACGGAGCCGGGTTGCGGGCCGACAGGCCCGACCCAGCCTCTACAGAGGTGGATCCCGAAATTCGGGCCCGAGGCTAAACTATGATTGTGAGTTTTGGGGGTGGCCCAGGTGCTCATTTCGATCACCACCCTTGATCGCGAGCTGGCGGCGGCGATGGAACCGCGCGCTTCCGGCCCTGCCATGCGCTTGCGCGCTATCCGCACTCTGGCTGACGCTGGCATTCCGGTGGGCGTTTCGGTTGAGAGGGGGTGCGCCCCAATGTGGTTACGACCCACTTCCGCCGCCGGGAACCTGGTCAGTTGGAGCTGGGGATTTGAATCGGTGGTCGGTCGGATTTTGTTTTTTATCGATTTTCAAATGCAGACACATGTAAGATACCCGCCAATTCGACGGCCAATCTTGAAAAATGTGGATGTCTCCTATTCATCATTCCGCAGTCGAAACCTTGCCCATAGCAGGGACGGCCGGATAGAAACGCGGGAGCGCGCCTATGAACCCACTGGAGGCCGGAATTGATCGGCGAGGGTCATTTTGATGAGGGACTGATAGGGCACGTCGCGCTTGTTGGCCTCGATCTTGATAGTCTCCAACAGCGCGGCGGGCATGCGCAACGAAATGGTTTCGGTGGAGAGTTTGAGGTTGGGCATCGAGACGCGCTGGGCCCTAGTGAGGTCGAGGTGGACGGTGCTGTCGGCGGGTTCGGTGGGAACCTGAAGGGTGGTGGTTTTCCTAGTAGCCATGGGATTTCCTTTCGCGGGTGTTCATACGTCGGGCGGAGATGATGCGGATGAGCGGTGCGTGTATGGTGAAGGCAATGCTGAGCGGGCGGGCGTGGCTGGAAGTGCCCAAAGCATGCCAGCAGGTTTCGGTCGGGGCGGAGTGTTTCGGGTCTTTCAAGACGCGAAGGTCGACGGCGAGAAAGACCGATTCGGCTTCCGGGCACCCGATACTGTGCTTTTCGTGGCTTTTCGTGGCATTCGCTTCGTCCCACTGGAATCCGGTGATGGAGGACCAATCAATCAATCGCACAAAAATGTATACTTCTGCAACATACAGGCGTCAAGCAAAATAAACGGAGAGAACTCTGCCAGTAGCCCTCATGACTGTACCGACTTGAATGAAATCTGCCGGGCCGATGGCGGAAAAGGGGAGAATGCGGTCAGTATGCAAATCTTGACATACGTGTCTTCGCTCCTGTTCTGGCGCGATTCCACGCAGCCTCCGTATTGGATTTCTCGGCGCTTTTTACCACGTGATGGCGCGCGGTAACCGGCGTGAGTCCATTTTCCATGATGCCGACGAGGATCAGGAGCCACCGCCGCGATTTTTCTCTAGCCGCATTGAACATGGAAGCGGCTTGGATTCAGCAGCTACAGCAGCCAAATAAAGAGGATTCCCGAATTGCTAGACACGTATATCAGCACTATCCTTGCTCCATGCTCGCCATCCGACTCGATCCCGAGATCGAGAAGCGCCTCGATGCTCTGGCCAAAAAGACCGGTCGCACCAAGACCTTCTACGCCCGTGAAGCGATCCTCGAACACCTCGAGGATCTGGAGGACGTTTACCTTGCCACCGAGCGGTTGCAGCGTCCGACCAAGACCTATTCCGCCGAAGACGTGAAGCATGAGCTGGGTCTATAGATTCGACCAACGGGCCTTGAAGGAACTCAAGAAGCTCGGCAAGCAGGCCCAGCGGGAGATCATCGCCTACCTCGACGAACGAGTGGCCGGTGATGCCGATCCCCGCCGCTTCGGCAAGGGATTGAAGGCGGATCTCGCCGGTCTCTGGCGCTACCGGGTCGGGGATTGCCGCATCCTGTGCCAGATCGTGGATGGGGAGCTGCTTGTTCTGGTGGTGGCCGTTGGGCACCGCAGGAAAATTTACGGGTAAAGAGCATCAGGATGGGGGGGGCAGGGCATCCCGGGGATGTCCTTCAGGGGGGCGGCGTGATACGGAGGGCGTCCCGGTGGTCGTTTTGCCCATCCCGGTTGCCATTTTGGTCACACTCTCCAGAGCCCAGAAGCGGGTCGTCGGCCAGTTTCCCGTCATTGTCCTCAAACAGACCCTCTGAGCAGCCGGACAAGTGGAACCCACTTGTTGCCGCCAAAGCCAAAACCATGCGCGCCTCACCGCGGCAGAGTAGGAGCGAGGACAAGTACTGACCCCATTTTTTCTTTCAAGATTTGCACACTGACCCCATTTTTCCGATCCTTTCCTCATTCATGTCGGAGGGCGTCGATGGGGTCGAGGCTGGCGGCGCGGCGGGCGGGCATGAATCCGAAGAGGATGCCGATGGCGGCGGAGAAGGCAAAGGCGATGATGTTGATTTTTGGATCGAACAAGAAGGGGGCTCCGACCACGCTGGCCAGCGTATCGCACAGGCCGTAGGCGAGGGCGATGCCGGTCACGCCGCCGATGCAGGAGAGGGTGACTGCCTCGACGAGAAACTGGAGCAGTACTTCGCGGGCCCGCGCTCCGATGGCGAGGCGGATCCCGATCTCGCGGGTTCGTTCGGTGACGGAGACGAGCATGATATTCATGATGCCGATGCCTCCGACGAGCAGGCTGACCCCTGCGACCGCGCCCAAGAGCGACGTCATGACCTTCGTGCTGGAGCTGATCACTTCGGCGAGTTGTTGCGAGTCGAAGACGTTGAAGTCGTCTTCTTCGTTCGCGGTGATTTTGCGGCGTTCTCGCATGAGGGCGGCGACGTCCGCCACGATATGGGCGGTGGGGTAGCCCTGTTGGCCGGAGATCATGACTTGGTTGAAGGCTTTTCCACCTTGGCGGCCCGAGAGTCGATGAATGATGGTGGTGTACGGCGTCATCATGTTATCGTCCATGTCGTCGCCAAAGCCGCCTTGTCCCTTTACTGCGGTGACGCCGATGACTTCCAGTGTCATGTTTTTTACGCGGATCTTGCTACCGACCGGGTCTACGCCCTCGCCGAAAAGTTGTTTGCGGATGGTTTCTCCGATCACGCAGACGGGAGCGGATTCCGCGAGTTCCGCGTCGGTGAAAAACCGTCCGAGTGAGAGCTTCCAATTGGCGATATTGAAGTAATTCTCGGTGGTGCCTTGGACGTCGTAGGTGCGGCTTTCGTCCTGATAGACAACGGTGGCGTTGTTAGAAATGAACGGTGCGACGGACGCGATGCCTGGCACTTGATCGCGGACGGCATCGACATCGTCTAGGCTGAAGAGCGGCGAGCCGCCCCAGCCCCACCCCTGACCCGGGCGCAGGATGAGCAGGTTGTTGCCCATTTTGGAAATCTGTTGTTTGACTGTCTCGGTGGCGCCTCGGCCGAGGGTGACCATGGTCACGACGGCGGCCACGCCGATGACGATGCCGATGACCGTGAGGAACGAGCGCATCAGGTTGCGGCGGATTTCCCGAATGGCGATGAGAAGCGCGTTGATGATCATGAAGGGAAATTTTTGCGGGTGCTGACGTCGTTTGAAATCAATCCGTCGCGGACGCTGATGATGCGTTGGGCGCAGTTAGCGACCTCATCTTCATGGGTGACCATGATGATGGAGATACCGCGCTCCGCATTGAGTGTGCGAAGCAGGTCCATGATCTCGACGGTGGTCTTTGAATCGAGGTTGCCCGTTGGTTCGTCGGCAAAGAGCGTGTCGGGTTGGGTGACGATGGCGCGGGCGATCGCGACGCGCTGCTGCTGGCCGCCAGAGAGCTCGGCTGGAGAGTTGCGTTCCTTGTCCGAGAGGTGGACTTGGGCCAGCGCTTCGCGGGCCATGGCGTGGCGTTGCTTCCTTGTATATCCGCGATAAAGTAAAGGTAGTTCGACATTCTCCAGCGCCGAGGTGCGTGCGAGCAGGTTAAATCCTTGGAAAATGAATCCCAGCGCGTGCCGTCGGAGCAACGAACGCTGGTCCTTGTTGAGGTCTTCGACCGCGATGCCTTTGAATCGGTAAGAACCGGAGGTCGGGGTGTCGAGACATCCCAGAAGATTCATCAGAGTCGATTTCCCGGAGCCGCTGGGACCCATGACCGCGACGAATTCGCCGCGATGGATGGTCAGATCGACTCCGCGCAAGGCGAGGAATGCGGCGTCGCCTGTCCCGTAGCGCTTGGTGATCCCCTGAAGCTGGATGAGCTGATCCGGGTTCATTCGGTCTTGGGTGGCTTGATGCTGATGATGAGCGGGGTGCCCGCGGTGAGGTCTCCGCCGACGATTTCGGTGACACGACCGTCGGTGATACCGGTGGTGACGAGAATCTCCGAGGGTTCGCCATTCTTGAGGGTCCAGACTTTGGGGGTGGAATCTGATGATCCCGCTTTCGGCGGCGGGGCGCCGCGCCAGCGACGGCCACCGCCGGGCGAGAGGCTTTGGACCAGCGTTCTTTTGGTCGCGTCCGGCTTGCCAATCGCCTTAGCTGCGACCGGATCGAAGCGGAGGGTGGAATTCGGCACGGTGAGGATGTCTTTTTTGTCGACGATGGCGATGTCCACGGTGGCGGTCATGCCGGGGCGGAGCGAGAGGTCTTCATTGGCGACCTCCAGCTCGGTGCTGTAAGTCACGACCGAGCTGGTTGATGCGCTGGAGCTGCTTGACGAGGCGGTGCTGCCGGTGCCGACGGCGCCAAATGCCACCTTTTTGACCTTGGCGGTGTAACTGCGCGACGGCCAGGCGTCGACGGTGAAGGTTGCGGTTTGTCCGGCTTCGATCCGGCCGATGTCGGCCTCGGACACATTCACGAGGAGCTCCATTTTTTTCAAATCCTCGGCGATAGTGAAAAGCGTGGGCGCGGTGAATGAGGCGGCGACCGTTTGGCCGACCTCGATGGAGCGTGCGAGCACGATGCCATCGACCGGCGAGCGGATGATGGTTTTTTCGATATCGCTCTCGAATGCTTTCACTTCTGCCTCTGCACCGGCGACGGTGGCTTTGGCGCTTTCTAAATCCGCTTCTGATCGGGAAACGGTGGCCCGTGATGTTTCCATGGTGGCCTGCGACGGGGTTTTGCCGCCGCTGAGCTTGTGCAGTTCCTCCTGACGGGCGAGCGCGGCCCGGCTTTCCGCGAGCGTGGCTTCCGCCTGACTGACTCTGGCCTTGGCAGAGAGAAAGGCCGCGCGGCTGCGCTGGGTCTGTTGGTCGAGTTTTGATGTGTCGAGTCGGGCGAGGGTCTGGCCCTGTTTTACTTGATCGTTAGTATCGACCAGGACCTCTTTGGCTGTGCCGGAGAGTTCGCTACCGACGATGATCTGGTTGGTGGGCGCGAGATTGCCGGCGGCGGTGACGATGAGGGAGATACGGCCGGTTTTGGCCTCCTGCGTCACATAGTCGTCCTTCAGCTCCGTCTGCTTGTTCCGCGACATGAAATACCAACCGCCCGTGCCGATGAGGGCCGTGCCGATGGTGATAAAGAGCCATTTTCTCGCCGGGCGCGAGGCGCCACTGGCGACGATGGCGGCGAGATCGTCTGATGATTCGTGCGGCTTCATGAAAAGGAAAATATATCGGAGCGGGGGCTCGGGAATGGGGGATTAGGAACCGGAGGACCAGCCGCCGCCGAGTGCTTGATAGAGGCGGATGTAGGCGGTGGTGCGGTCGGTGCGGGTGGAAAGCAGACTATCCTCCAGCGACAGCAGCGTGCGTTGGGAATCAAGTACGTCGAGGAAGTCGATTTCGCCGGCCTCATATCGCTGGCGTGCGATTTCATCTGCTTCGCGTGCGAGCTGGGTGGCCTTTTCCAAGGTGGTGAGGCGTTCCGCGGAGCGTCGGCACGCGATGAGTGCGTTCTCGGTGTCGGAAAGCGCTGTGAGCACCGCTTTCCGGTAATTAAGCACGGCCTGTTCCTCGCGGGCGCGGGTGGCCTCGATGTTGGCTTTGATTCGGCCGGCGTTAAAGATCGGCGAAGCGATGTTGGCAGCAATACTGGCGGCAGCACTCTCCGGATCAAACAGCCTGCTGCTGGAGAGAGTATCGATCCCTAGGGCGCCGGAGAGATTGAGCGACGGGTATTGGGTGGCTTCCGTGGCTCGGGTCGAGGCTGCGGCGGCCAGTACCTGATAGCCCGCTGCGCGCACGTCTGGTCGCTGCCGCAGGACATCGGCGGGGATGCCCACGGCGAGGCTTGACGGTGGGATTGGAACGCCGTGGCTGCGGGCCAGCCATGTGTCCAAAGTTCCTGGGGTCTGCCCAGCGAGCAGCGCCAAGTCGTTTTTTCCTTGGCCAATGGCCTGTTCGAGCGCCGGCAGACCCGCGCGGGCAGATTCGAGGCTGCTTTGCGACTGGGTGGCTTCGAGCGAGTCGGCCTCGCCGGCCTTGAGTCGCCAAGCCGCGAGTTGGGCGGTTTCTTCGCGAGAGGTGATGTTTTGTTTCAGTACCGCGAGCTTGGCTTCGTTAGCGCGGAGGGAGGTGTAGGTGGCGGCGACTTCCGCGGCGAGCGAGGCATGCACTGAGTTTAATTCCTCGCTGGCGGCTCCCAGTGAGGCGGTTGCGGCCTCGACCGCACTTCGGTTGCCGCCGAAAATGTCCACTTCCCAAGACGCGTCTAACCGGGCCGAATAGGCATCCGAGCTGGTCGTGCCAGCACTATCGGTCCGGCTCCGCCGGGCATTTCCGGAGACCCCGCCGTCGAGACTGGGGAAAAGCGCCGCCCTCTGAACAGCGCGGTTCGCACGAGATTCGCGCACCCGCGACACCGCCGTTTGAACATCCGGATTGTCCTCTAAGACCCCGGCGATCAAATGGTTCAGTGTTGGATCATTGAAATGCGCCCACCAGCGCGACAAATCGCGGTCCGGCGAGGCTACGGGAAAGTTTCCCGCGTTTTTCCACTCCGCAGGCAGTTTCATGTCGTCCCCCACCAAGGTGGAAGTGACAGCGCAGCCGGTCAGCCCCGCAAAGGCGGCTCCGGAGAGGATGAGGACACAGACAAAATTCATAGCAGGAAGCAAGTCTAATCCGCACGCGTGCGAACCTTTAGTCAACCTTAAGCACTCCGAAAAGAATAGGGCGGGCCGCTGAACCAAGTGAGGGCGCGCCCACAATGCCAAATCGTCCGTGGCTTCTGGCAGAGACCGGTAGGTGGGGAAGAGTAAGGGTGGGCCGGAGATGACACTAGGTGCACGATCCGACTTTACCACTGCTCCTCTCGACGCCTGAGTTGATAATCTACTGGTTTCACCCGCCGACGCTTCGCATCGAACTCATTCTGACATGAAATCCCGTCATTGGCTCATGGCCCTCTGGGTCCTGATCGTTTTCGCCCTGCACCAGGACTTCTGGAATTGGGAGCGGACCACCCCGCTGCTCTTTGGTCTGCTGCCGCCCGGGCTCACCTACCATCTCGGTTATTCGCTGCTGGCCGCCCTGACCATGGCATTACTCGTCCGTTTCTGCTGGCCGGCGCATCTCGAAGACGAACAACCCCCGAAATCCTGATCCGCCATGATCCCAGCCATCGTCGTTTTTGTTTATCTCGCTATCGTCCTCTACGTCGGCCTCTTTGCCTTCCGCCGCGGCACCGGCTCCCGGGAGGATTTTTTCCTGGCCAGCCGGTCGCTTGGGCCCTGGATTTTCCTGCTCACGGTGTTCGGCACCAACATGACGGCCTTTGCCATCTTGGGCAGCTCTGGAATGGCCTACCAGCGCGGCATCGGAGTGTACGGCCTGATGGCTTCATCCTCGGGCCTGATCATTCCGCTGACCATCTTCCTGATCGGAACCCGCCTCTGGGCGTTGGGCAAGCGCCACGGGTACATGACCCAGGTGCAATATTTCCGGGATCGATGGGAATGCGACGCCATCGGCACGCTCATCTTCGCCCTGACCGCGTTGATGATGATCCCGTACGTCGTCATTGGAATGATGGGCGGCGGTCATACCCTGGAGGAATTGAGCGGGGGACTGGTGCCGTATTGGCTCGGTGGCGCCATCGTCGCGGTCGTCGTCATGCTCTACGTTTTTTTTGGTGGTATGCGCGGAGTGGCTTGGGTCAACGCCTTTCAAACCGTGCTGTTCCTCCTCTTCGGAGGCATCGCGTTTTTCCCGCTTTGGGCGACCTCTTTCTGCGCACCCCGGTCAATGTCACCATCCACGGTTACATGCCCGTCATGTTTCTGTGCTTGGGATCCGTCTTCTGGATGGTCGTCGGCAGTCTGCTGACTCCCGCCCCCTCGGCGCGAACCCTCGAGAAGTTTTTCCCGGTGCGTGCGGGCGACGGGGCCCGCGCCCTCTCGTCGGGAAGTTAATTTCCCGACGTGGGCAAATGGCACGATGGGATCTCGATCCCGTGTCCATGTCATCCTCGCTTTGAGGATTAACTGACCTCCGACGCCACTATCCGCGGGCGGCTGTGGGGGGGAGGGGGAGAGTGGCCGGAGTGCGACTACCCGGAGGTCACTTCGAGGAATCCTTCGAGATGGCGGATACGGGTGGGGTGACGCATTTTGCGCAGGGCCTTGGCTTCGATTTGCCGGATGCGTTCGCGAGTGACTTGAAACTGTTTGCCGACTTCCTCGAGAGTGCGGCTGTAGCCGTCGACCAATCCGAACCGCTGCTCGAGGACTTGGCGTTCGCGATCGCTCAGGGTATCGAGGACATCTTTGATTTTGTCCTTGAGTAGGTGAAATCCGGTCATTTCCACTGGGCTTTCGGCGCCCTTGTCTTCGAGGAAATCGCCGAAATGAGCATCCTCGCCATCGCCGACGGGGGCTTCGAGCGAAATCGGTTGTTGGGCCATGCGCAGGACGGCATTGACGCGCTCGACGGGAAGGTGGACTTCGTCGGCAATCTCATCGGCGGTCGGTTCGCGTCCGAATTCCTGCACCAGTTGTTTTTGGACCCGCATCAACTTGTTGATCGTCTCGATCATGTGGACCGGGATGCGGATGGTGCGCGCCTGATCCGCGATCGAGCGCGTGATGGCCTGGCGGATCCACCACGTGGCATAGGTGGAAAACTTGTACCCGCGGCGGTATTCAAATTTTTCGACCGCCTTCATCAATCCCATGTTTCCTTCTTGGATGAGGTCGAGAAATGACAGTCCGCGATTTGTATATTTTTTAGCGATGGAAATAACGAGCCGGAGGTTGGCTTCGACCATTTCTGTTTTCGCCTTGTTCGCTTCCCTCAACGATTTTTGTAATTCGGTGCAGGCGGCGCGAAATCCTTCTGGTTCGTGCCAGACGCGGCAGATAAATGGCACGGATGAGGCCGGGGCGGCTCCGGTCTCGATGAGTTTCAGTTCATCCAGATGGCGGCTGGTGAGTTCCGCCATGTCTTCGATCACTTTTTGTTTGAAGTACAGTTTACGATAGGTCTTGTCCAGCGAGGCCAGAGCGGCTGCGTTGGCCCCGTTGGAGCTGTCTGCCCCGTTGGAGCTGATTGCTCCGTTGGCAGACTGATCAGGCGACTCGTTGAGCGGCGCGTTGGTCTTTTGGGAGTGGTGATGGAAACTCGTGATTTCCGACTGTCGCTGGCGGATGTCGGCCGCGATTTTAGGGAGGGCGCGAGTGTAGCGTTCGCGATTTTGAATTTGTTTGTCGATGACGACGCGGTCGATGCGTTCGTTGCCTTGATGTAGGTTTTCGATGAGATCGACGTAGGCATCGGCGGTGAAACCGAAGCTGTGAACGATCCGTTCGACGTTGTCTTCGGCGATTTCGATACGTTTTGAGATTTCGACTTCCTGTTCTCGGGTCAGCAGTGGCACCTGCCCCATTTGTTTAAGGTACTGGCGTACTGGGTCGTCGAGTACATCCAGTCGGGTATCGGCGGCTTTGCGGGCGCGTTCTTCGGGCTCGATGTTTTCGACGGTCGGGCGGCGGGCACGGCGCAAGTCTTTGTATTTTTCGACTTCCGCCTGATCGATGACCGTGAATTCCATGGCCTGCAGGCGGTCGAACACCTGTTCGATCAGATCAGGATTGAGGCAATCCATGGGCAGGGCCTCATTCAAGTCGTCGTAGGTTAGATAATCTTGTTCCTTGGCCAGACGGATCAGGGTGCGGAGGCGGGCCTGAATTTCCGGATGATCGATGGAATCATATTCTTCCGGGGAGGCTGAAGCAACAGGGGCAGCGGCGCAGTCGGTGGACGGCGTATGCTTGCGGGGACGGCCGCGCTTCCGTTTAAGGGAAAGCTCGCTCGTTGAAGTGTCCAGCATGGCAGGTATGGGGGTCGGCTGCCGGGGGAACAGGCTGCCTCGGGTTGATAGTACTTTGGTAAGCTTCAACGCGCCATGAGCAACAGATTTTTGGGGGGGCTTTACCTGCTTGTGATCTGGCGTTGGCCGCGCCTTTTGAGAGGGGGTGAGGTATCGCTTTTGTGAAAAATAAAATATTCACTCTCAACGAATTATTTCATTTTTTGGGAAAAATTCTTGGCACTGATCAGAATGGGGCCACGCTGGCGGGGAGTCGGGCCATTTGCGCGGCTTCTCGGGCGAGGCGAGTCAGGGCGGCGATTTCAGCGGCCAGCACCAGCTGGTCCTGAGGTTCGGTTTCGCGGCTCCGCAGGCGGGCTTGCAACTGGTCGATTTGGCCGCGCAGCCACTGAGCTTTTAGGTGGTAGAACGCGGCCCGGGCGGCAGCCAAGTTGCCGGTGGGGGAGGGGTCGGCGAGCAGGGTGTGGGCGGCTTCGCTTTCTCGGGTTGAGAGGGAAGCGAAGAAAAGCGCGGCGGCGGATGGGTTATCGGTGGCGAAGTCCGCTTCTTTCCAGAGGCGTTGCAGAAACTCGGTTCCTGCGATGTGCGACCACCAATCGGTTTCGCAGCCGCGCAGCCAGGCGCGTGATTCGTCGTCGGTCAGGAGCAAGCGGCAGAGGGCGACGATGGCGGGATTCGCGGGCAGAACCGGGGTGTCATCGACGGCTGGGGTATCGTCGGTGGCGGACTGGGGCGCCCGGGCCCGGGCTTCGGTTGATTCTTCGTATTTTCGTTCCCGTCCGGCCTCGCGGGCGGCGCGAATGACGAGTTTGCGCACGTCGTCGGTGGGGACGGCGAGGCGGGTGGCCGTGCGGTTGATGGCGTCCTCTTGCGCCGCTTTTTCGGTCAGGCAGGCGATGCCGGTGGCGAGTTCCCCAGCGACGCGTAGGCGCTCCCGGACCTGACTGAGGTCGGTGGTCCGGGTCAGATGAGTGAGCTGGAAGTCGAAAAACCCCGGGGCCGCCGCGATAAGGTCGCGAAAAGCCTGCCCTCCATCGCGGCGGACCAAGGTGTCAGGGTCGTCGCCGGGCGGTAGCTCGGCCACGCGGACATGGATGCCCGTCCGCGCCAGAATGGCAAAAGCGCGGCCGGCCGCTTTTACCCCGGCCTTGTCCGCATCAAAACACAGCACTGTTTCATCCGCCAGCTGGTGCAGGCGGCGGGCATGATGCTCGGTGAAGGCGGTTCCCAGCGGCGCCACCATGGCCTCGATGCCGGCTTCAACGCAGGTGATGAGGTCGAGCTGGCCTTCGCAAATGATAGAGCGTTTTTCCCGGGTGATGGCGCGTCGCGCGCGGTCCAGGCCGAAGATAACGCGCGACTTGTTGAACAACGGCGTCTCGGGCGAGTTCAGGTATTTGGCGCCCTGAGCCTCGGGGTCGAGCAGCCGTCCGCTAAAAGCGATGACTTCGCCTTGTTCATTGGCAATCGGAAACATCAGGCGCCCAGCAAACCGGAACCATGGCTCCCGGCGTCGCCGGCCATCGTCGTCCACAAATATCATGAACCCTCCTTCGGCTAGCAATTCATCGCGAAACGGCATTTCACGTGCCCATTTCAGCAGGCGAACGGGATCGGGTGGGGCAAATCCAATTTTCCATCGCCGCGCGGCCTCGCCATCAAATCCCCGGCTCCTCCAGTAGCGTCGGGCGGGTTCCGCCTGCGGGTCGGACAACAACAATTGGTGAAACCATTCGCTGATTTCCCGATGGAGATGCAACAACTCCTTGCGCTGGCGGAAAGCGCCCAGTTCCTCGGCCGAGTCTTCGGTCTCGGTAATCGGCAGGCCCGCACGCTCCGCCAGACGGCGGACCGCATCAGGGAAACTGACGTGCTCGTACAATTCTACAAATTTCACCACCCCGCCGCCCGCCCCGCAGCCGAAACACTTGAAAATCTGCCGGGCCGGATTGATCTGGAAACTCGGAGTGCGCTCACTGTGAAATGGACACACCGCCTTATAGGCAGACCCCGCCTTCTTGAGCGGAAAATACGATTGTACCACCGCCACGATGTCGCTCGCGGCGATAACCTGCTGAATCGTTTCTTCGCTGATCCTTCCCATGCTCGAACCACCCTAGCATTTCCCGAGGGTTTCGGGGGGCGAAAACGTGGAATCGATACTTTTGCGGGCACATGGTCGCAGATGGTGTAGAGTTGCGAACGATGAAGGGGGTTTTCCCATGCTGGCTCGCAGGTCGACGGCACCCGTGGCTGTCGGCATTTTCGGCAGTGTGCGCAGTGTCGACGGCGACGGCCGTGGTCGTGGCCGCCGAAACAGCGGTGCCGGCGGTGCCGGCGGTGTCGGCTGC
>JALRGB010000174.1 GCA_023253575.1 Verrucomicrobiales bacterium | reverse complement strand
CCTCGGCGGCCCCGCGATGGTCCGCGCCTCGGCCAAGAACCACGCCAGCGTCGCCGTCGTGGTGGATCCCGGCAGCTACCCATCCGTCATCGAGGCAGTCCGCGAGGGAGGCTTCACGCTGGAGCAGCGCCAGCGGCTCGCGGCCGAAGCCTTCGCCCACACCGCCTCCTACGACGTGGCCGTCGCCACGTGGATGGCCAACGTCGTGGCACCTGACGGCTCGGGCTTCCCTGCGTGGCTCGGGCAGGCATGGGAGCGACAGGCCGTGCTGCGCTACGGCGAGAATCCGCATCAGTCGGCCGCTCGGTAATTGATGGTTTTTCCCGCATTTTCATTTTTATTCCATGATGACTCACGAACAACGCCTCGCTGCCCTTTCGCTTGAACTTCCGCCCGCTCCTCAGCCGGTTGCCGTCTACCGGCCGGTCGTGGTGGTCAATGGACTGGCTTATGTTTCCGGCCATGGCCCGGTCCGCACCGATGGATCGCTGATCACAGGACGAGTTGGTTCTGATCTCGATCTAGAAGCAGGGAAGGCCGCGGCTCGTCAGGTCGGTCTCGCCATACTCGCTACCTTGCGAGCGCATTTTGGCTCCCTCAATGCCATCAAACGCGTCATCAAAACCCTAGGTATGGTGAATTCTGCCCCGGATTTTCTGGAGCATCCCAAAGTCATCAACGGCTGTAGCGAGCTCTTTGCTGACGTCTTCGGCGAGGAAGCCGGAATCGGTGCCCGCAGCGCGGTAGGTATGGGGCCGCTGCCAGGAAATATTGCCGTGGAAATCGAGGTGATTTTTGAGCTGGCTTGATTCCATGAGGTCGACGCCGCTCATTCCTGGCCATGAAGCGGAGATTCCTTCGCCGGCCGTCATTATTCACTGGTCCGAAGTGGAGGAGAACCTCCGTCGTATGTTGGTCATGGCGGCTTCGCCTGATCTTCTGCGCCCGCATCTGAAGACGCACAAGCTGCCGCAGATTATTACGCGGCTGGCCGCGATGGGTGTGCGCAAAGCCAAGTGCGCCACCATTGCCGAGGCGGAGATGGCGGCGGGTGCGGGAGCCGACGATGTGATGTTGGCCGCCCCGCTGGTGGGGCCGACCACCGGGCGGTTGCTCACTCTAATGCGGGCGTTTCCAACGGTGCAGTTTTCGGGCTTGGCGGATGACGCCACGGCCGTGGACGCTGTCTCGGAGGCTGCGGTGGCGGCCGGGCTTTCGATCCGCGTGTGGCTGGATCTGGATGTGGGCCAGCATCGCACCGGGGTAGCCCCTGACGCCGGCGCCGCCGCTCTCTACCGGCATTTGGCCACCCGGCCGGGTATCGTGGCTGCGGGTTTGCATGCGTATGACGGTCATCTTCATCAGGCCGACCCGGTGGAACGCGCCGCGGCCTGTGACGAGGCCTTTGCGCCGGTGGCAGCCCTCGCCTCCGCGCTCCGCGCTGAAGGCTGTTCGGTGCCCGCCATCGTCGCCGGTGGTACCCCCACATTTCCTATGCATGCGCGCCGTCCGGGGGTCGAATGCAGTCCGGGCACTTGCGTCCTGTGGGATGCCGGGTACGCCCATCACTTGCCAGATTTGGATTTCCTGCAGGCCGCCACCCTCCTGACCCGCGTCATTAGCCGACCGGGTTCCGGGCGTCTGTGTCTCGATCTCGGGCACAAGGCCGTGGCCAGCGAGATGCCCCAGCCCCGGGTTGTTTTTCCCGCGCTACCCGACGCCCGGATCATCATGCAAAACGAAGAACACATGGTGGTCGCAACATCTTTGGCGGATGAGTTTCCGGTTGGGTCGGTTCTGGGGGCCGTTCCCTGGCATATCTGCCCGACCATGGCCCTGCATGGCTTCGTCCATGTCATCCGCGGTCATGAGACGCCTGAAGTGTGGCCCGTCACCGCGCGAACGAGGCACCTCACCTGCTAACGCCGCCTATTTTCGTGGCTCGGATATCGACCGCGCCCTCCCTATGCGGTGTCCCTTCAGAACTCCCCTGAACGATGGCCGTAGCGACTAGGCCTTGGCTGCGGGTTTGAGGAACACGTAGTTGTCGTCGGACGAGCTGGTGGGGTCAAAGTGGTAGCCGGCAGCGGTGAAGCTTTTGAGGTCGGCGGCCGTCTTGATGCGTTCACGGATGATGAAGTCGGCCATCAATCCGCGGGCGCGTTTGGCAAAAAAGCTGATGATTTTAAATTTGCCGGCTTTTTCGTCTTTAAAGACGCAGTTGAGGACTTTGGATTTGAGGTGAGCGGGCTGCACGGCGCGGAAGTACTCTTGACTGGCGAGGTTGACGACGGTGTCTGACCCGGTTTCATCGAGTGCGTCATTCAGGGCCTTGGTGATGGTGGTTCCCCAGAAGGTGTAGAGGTCGTGGCCGCGTGCTGTTTTTAACGGGCGTCCCATTTCTAGGCGGTACGGCTGGATGAGGTCGAGCGGGCGCAGCAAGCCATGCAGTCCGCTGAGGATGCGAAGGTGTTTCTGTGCGAACGAATAATCGGCCGGGGTGTATTCGTTCAGATCGAACCCTTGGTAGACATCGCCGTCGAACGCCAGCAGAGCTTGTTTGGCGCGGTGTTGTTTTTGGGCGGCGGTAAAATCCGGGGTCCAGGCGATGAATCGTTCGTGGTTGAGTGTGGCTAGCGACTCGCTGAGGTCCATGAGGCTAGCCAGCTGGGCCGGGCTCAGGGTGCGCGCGGCCTCGATGAGGGCCGTGGATTCGGCCAGTCTTTCCGGCACGGTGCAAGGAACGCCTGTGGGGGCGGGGGAGAAGTCGAGGCTCTTGGCTGGTGAAAGAACGGCAATCATGGGGCGTCAGGGTGATACGTCGCGGCTCGCTCGCTGGCAACTCCGGGGCGGCCGCGGTCGCCTCGTCTCACATACCAAGTTTCGCTTTCAGGGCGGCGAAATGTGCCTTGGCAACGTCGAGGGTGACTGGTTTTTTCATTAAATCATCCCAGTTGGTATGTTGGACCGGTGGCTGGGGCAATTCCTTGATGAATCGGCTGGGGGTGATGCCGGTGGGCTGGCCCCATTTGATCCGCTTATGACAATAAGTCATGGTCAGCTTTTCCTTGGCTCGGGTGATACCGACGTACAAGAGTCGCCGTTCTTCATCGAGCGTGTTTTCTTCAATGCTTCGTTTATGAGGCAGCAGGCCGTCCTCTAGGCCGACTAGATACACGTGCGGAAACTCCAGCCCTTTGCTGGCATGTAGGGTGATCAGCCAGACGCCCGGCTTTTTGGCGGCTTTGTCTTTTTCGCTTTCGCGTTGAAAGTCATCGTCAAGCGCCACACTATCAAGGAAGTTGCGCAGCCCCTTGGTGCGCGCTTGTTGTTGGTGCTGATGAATCGACTGGATGAATTCCGACACATTGGAGGTCCGGTTCAGCTCGTCTTCCGGTGAGGAGCACGACCGTTTGAGGTACTCGACGTAGCCGGTCTCTTTGATCAGGGACTCGGCAATTTCAGCGTAACCGGCTCCGGGACGGCTGACAGCTTCATGCCAGCTGCGTACCTGAGTGGTGAACCGTTGCAGAGCATTTTGTGTGCGGGCGGAGAACTGCCGTGCGAATTCAGGGTCGGCCAGCGAGTCAAACACCGACCGTTGATGGGCGATGCTGTCTTCGGTGGCCATTTCGATGGTGGTGTCCCCCAGTCCACGCGGCGGATTGTTGACAATGCGCAGCAGGTTGACGTCGTCACCCGGCTGGATGGCGACATTGAGATAGGAGAGAATGTCTTTGACCTCGCGGCGCTCGAAAAAACTTTGGCCGCCGAGGATTCGGTAAGGAATGCTCTGTTTGCGCAGGGCCTCCTCAAAGAGCCGCGATTGCGCGTTGGCGCGGAAAAGGATGGCAAAATCCTCCCAGGGGCGGCGATGCACGGTGTTGGCCGTCCAGATCTCGTTGATGACAAATTCCGCCTCCTCCGCATCGCCCGGCATAGAAACCAGACGCACCGGTTCGGTGCCGGCCTTGGTCGCAATCAATTGTTTCTCCCGCCGGCCGGCATTGTGGCGAATGACCGCGTTGGCCGTTTCAAGAATCGGCCGCTGCGAGCGGTAATTCTCCATCAATTTAATGATGGTCGGTTCCGGAAAATGCCGTTCAAAACCAGTGATGTTGGTAATGTCGGCC
>JALRGB010000119.1 GCA_023253575.1 Verrucomicrobiales bacterium | reverse complement strand
ACCACATACCGATAGCCCGCCGTCAAATCTTTGAATTCCTGCACCCGGCCACCCGGCCACGTCACCCGCAATCGCACCGCCTTCGACTCGACCCCAAGTCCAAAATGCTCGACCAGCTCGTTGCTGCCCAGATACCCACGGGTCGCCGCCATCTCGCGTGTCTGCGTCAGCGCGCCCGCCGTCACCTCAATTTTTGCCCCTACCCCAAAACGGTTGCTGCGCGTGCCCCGCAACTCCACCAACAGCCGCTGGCCACCCGCCAGCCCATTGCGATACACACTGACTTGCTCGTCCCCATTCACGACAACAAAATCAGTGTCGCCATCACCATCAAGATCACCGCGGGCCGCCGCATAACTGACCGTTTCCTCGCTCAGCCCCCATTCCTCCGATTGGTCTTTGAATTTTTGACCGCCCACGTTCCGGTACACCCGGTTTTTCTCGCGGCGCGGTGGATAGTTTTTAATGTATTCCCACTCGTGTTTGAGCTTCAATTGCTCCGGCGTAATGGCCCGATCCGAGTCATTCAGAGCCCGCACCGTACCGTTCGTCACCACCAGATCCTGCCATCCATCACTATCCAAATCAGTGAACTGCACCGCCCACGTCCAGTCAGAACTAGCGATCCCCGACTGAAAGGCCCCTTCCAGAAAACGACCTGTGCCCGTGTTGATAAAAAACGCGTTGCGCATGTACTGCGGCGGCCGCGTCGATTGCGATCGTTCGAGGATTTTGCCTCCCATCACCCCCATGGTTGTCTTTTGCTTGAAATGATTAGTCGCCGACATGTCCGCCACAAAAAAATCCATGGCTCCGTCATTGTTCACATCACCAAAGTCGGAACCCATGGAAAACCAAGCCGTGTGCGGCACCACGTCACCCATCACATTCACGAACGTGCCATCCCCCTTGTTCCGCCAAAGCTGGTCCAGAGAAATCAAATCATTGGCCACATACAAGTCAGACCAGCCGTCCCCGTCATAGTCAAACCACAACGTGGAGAGTCCCTCGCCGCGGCCACTCAGGCCGGCCGCTGTCGTCACGTCCACAAATTTCCCCCCGTCGTTGCGCAGCAAATAATTCTCCCGCCCCTGCGTGGTCACCCCCCAGTTTTCCTCATCTTCATACCAGACTTCATAATATTTCTCAAAACCAGGCTTTAACACCGGACGTCCCTTTTCAACTTTCACCCCGTCACCACCGCGATACCCCGCCGTGTCTTCATATCGGTTGGTCAAGACAAACAAATCAAGGTCCCCATCCCGATCATAGTCCGCAAAACTCGCTGAGTGCGAAGCATCAGTGATGGCTGCCCCCCAAGTCGCCGGAGCCCCGGCGAACCGACCACTCCCGTCGTTCAAAAATAACACGTTGGGCGCATCATACCGGCAAACGTACAAATCCAGATCGCCGTCGCCATCGACATCCCCAAAGGCCGCCCCCACTTCCCAGGTTTCCCCCCCGTCAAGCCCCGGACTCTGCTTCGTCACATCCTCAAACGACAGCCCCCCACCCGCACTCGTGTTGCGAAACAGCGCACTGCGACCCGCCGCCCCAGCTAAAAATACGTCGGGCCGACCGTCACCATCCACATCC
>JALRGB010000079.1 GCA_023253575.1 Verrucomicrobiales bacterium | reverse complement strand
TCGTATTCGGGTGCAGCAACTGCGCCGGGCTCATGGTCCTGCCGCTCAGATCACGTGGCTGGTCTATCGGCCGGCCTACGAAATGCGCGTTCCGGAAGATGCGGCCCGCCAGGCTGACCAGCCAGCCGCTATGAGTAAAATCGAGTCGGTGCGGGACGCTTACGGTCTTAAGCTCATCTATTTCTCGTCCGGAGATGACGTCATTACCTATCTGAATTCACGTCCGCGCCGCTCCATCATGAACTTTGAGTATTTCGGCCACTCCAATCGCGACTGCTTTATGTTCGATTACAGTGCGGAAATCAGTGGGGCCAGTGTGGCTTATTTGCACGAATCCCAGCTCACCCGCATCCGCCGGGGCAGCTTTAACCCCCGGGCCACGATTCGCAGCTGGGGATGCCACACCGGTGAAAGCTTCTCTAAGTTTTGGAAAAAAGCGGTCGGGATTCCGATGGACGGAGCCCTTGGCAAAACCGACTACTCCGTCATTATCGACCATGTCTCGCTTCCCCGAGTGAACGGCCGCTGGTCGCGGTAACCCGCCTCCGGTCCGACCGCTCCGCCACCGCCATTACCCTGACGTTTTTCCCCATCGATTTCCCATGCTGTACGCCGAACTTCACCGTCTCTACCACCTGCCACTTTTTGACCTGCTCAAACAGGCGCGAGAAGTACATGAGGCCCACTGGCCCGAAAACGAGGTGCAGCTGTGCACCCTGCTTTCCATCAAGACGGGCGGGTGCTCCGAAGACTGCGGGTATTGCGCCCAAAGCGCCCGGTATGACACGGGTCTGACCGTCGAACGATTGATGCCATGCCATGAGGTCATGGATCGCGCGCGCGCTGCTGCCGCCAGTGGCTCCACTCGGTTTTGCATGGGTGCGGCCTGGCGCGGCGTGCGGGGTGGAACCGACCGATTTGAGCAAGTCCTAGAAATCGTGCGCCAAGTCAGCTCACTTGGCATGGAAGTCTGCACCACTCTAGGTGAACTCGGACCGGAAGAAGCCCGCCAGCTCAAGGCCGCCGGGGTGACCGCTTACAACCACAACATCGATACTTCCCGCGAACATTATCCGAACGTCGTGACCAGCCACACCTATGACGATCGGCTCCGCACCATCAAAAATGTGCAAGATGCCGGAATGTCCGTTTGTTGCGGGGGGATCCTCGGTCTTGGCGAAACCATCGAAGATCGTCTCAAAATGCTCGAAGTGCTCGCCGGGTTTAATCCGCCCCCGGAAAGCGTGCCTATTAATTCATTGATGCCTATGCCTGGCACACCCATGGCCGGGCACAGCCAAGTCGATGTCTTTGATCTGGTCCGATTGATCGCTGTGGCCAGAATCGCGCTGCCTAGAGCCAAGGTCCGCCTCTCCGCCGGTCGCACCGCGCTGAGTCGCGAAGCCCAAGCCCTCTGCTTCTTCGCCGGGGCTAATTCCATTTTCTACGGTGATAAATTGCTGACCGCTCCGAATCCGGAAAAAAATGAGGATGTCCAGCTGCTGCGCACTCTGGGGCTGACTCCGCAGGAGCCCAATCGAGACTTGATGGCCCCCGCCACAGAGGCCGGTAAACCCCGCGGACCGCTGGCTGCGTGCGCGGTATCAGAGGCCTGATGCGCCGGGCCAAATCCTAGAACGAGGACGCACGCATGAGCCTGCGTGAAAGAGTGGCGGTTGACGCGTGACGTCGCTGCCGCTGCCGCGGGAACGCCGCTGGGCCCAGCGGCGCCGAGGTGGTCCCGTCAAGTGGTAGTGTCGTTGTTCGTCTACGCCGTCACGCGCTCGCGCAGTACGAGCAGGTTTTTCATCACGGAGGCCAGCTGTCCTGACCAGGTAGCTGAGCCAAAGGCGTCGTGAAGGGTGCGGTAGAGCGTGTACAGTTCGGCATACACTGCATGGGCCTCGGCGTTGGGGTGGTAGACAACGTCGCGAGTGCGGCATATGACGCGTTGCGCCTCTGGCAGGGAAGTAAAAGCGCCGGCGGCCACCGCTCCAAACATGGCGGCCCCGAGCGCGCACGTTTGCTCGCTCTGAGCCACTTTCATCGGACGACCCAAGACATCGGCATAGATTTGCATTAACGCCGCATTTTTGATGGCCAGTCCGCCCGTATTCACGACTTCGTTCACGTGCACGCCGTATTCTTCCAAGCGTTTGATGATGGTTAGGGCCCCGAAAGCGGTCGCTTCAATGAGGGCTCGGTACATTTCTCCGGCCGTCGTATGAAGGGTTTGGCCGAGAAGCAATCCGGTCAGTCGCACATCTACCAAAATGCTGCGGTTGCCGTTGTTCCAGTCCAGCGCCAGCAGGCCGCTCTGGCCCGGTCGCAGAGTGGCCATTTCCGCTTCCAGTCCGACAAATTTCTCGGCCATGGTGTGGCCATAACTTTCAGGGACGAGGTGGTTGACGAACCACAGGAAAATGTCGCCGACCGCCGACTGCCCTGCTTCGAGTCCGTAATACCCAGGGAGAATCGACCCGTGGACGACGCCGCACAATCCGGGAATATCCGGCAACGGGCGGCTCGCGTCCACCACCATAACATCGCAGGTGCTGGTGCCCAGTACCTTGACCAGCGTGCCTTCACTGATCCCGGCCGCCACCGCTCCCATGTGGACATCAAAGGCGCCGGTCGCCACAACAATGCCTTCCGGTAAACCCAGCAGGGCACCCCACTCGGCCGTCAAGGTCCCCGCCGGTCTGTCCGCCGTCCGGGCGTCCACATATAGCCGGTCACGTAACTCCGCGAGCGCCGGATCAAGCGCGCTCAGGAATTCAGCATCCGGAAGGCCGCCCCACTCGATGTTGAAAAATGCCTTGTGCCCGGCCGCACAAATGCTGCGACTCATCACCGCCGGATCCGTGGTGCCAGTCAATACGGCTGGAATCCAGTCACAATGCTCAACAAAACTGTGCGCCGCCGCAAAAACCTCCGGCGCTGTTCGACGAATGCGTAAGATCTTGCTCCAGAACCATTCGCTCGAATACGTGCCGCCACACTTGGCCAGATAGTGAGGGCGCATTTCGCTCGCCCGCGCCGTGATCTCTGCGGCCTCGGCATGAGCGGTATGGTCTTTCCACAGCCAGACTTGCGCCGCCAGTACGCCCCTGAACTCCGGCTTTAGCCCGAGCGGAGTGCCCCGGTGGTCGACCGGAATCGGCGTGCTCCCTGTCGTATCCACCCCAATGCCGACGACCTGCGACGGGTCGAAATCAGGAAGTTTCTCGGCCGCTTGTGCGAGGGCACCGCGCGTGGCCGCCACCAGACCGTCTAGGTAGTCCTGAGGGTTCTGACGGGCCACATGGGGGTCTTTTTCGTCCAACAAAATACCCATCTCCCCGGATGGATAATTAAAAACCATGGAACCAACCTCCGTGCCGTCAGCCAGATCAACGAGCAGCGAGCGGACCGAGTTGGTGCCGTAGTCCAGACCGAGGGCGTAGCGTTTCATACAAATGATGTGTCTTCCAAGTCGTCGATGGGCAGGCGCTCTTTAAACAGTACCAGCATGGCAAAAACGAGACGCCCATCAATGGCGGAGAGCGTGCCGCGGCGGTAGTTTTCCAGCAGTGATGAAAATCCATCGCCGGCCGATAGGTCGCCGCTAGCCGCTCGCTGAAAGGCCATCCGCCATGGACCAAAATAGCGGTTCTGGATGTGGTCCTCGCAGATAATCTGCACTTCAGCGTGGCGCGGGTCGCGGCTGATTTTCTGAAAGAGTGCCTCTACCGCCGCGCGTGGCCCCTCTAATGCCTGCATAAACAGGCGGGATTCGTACATCAGTAGGCCGGTGATCCCTGTCGAGGCATTATTGCGCCGAGAAACCGCCAGCAGATCAGCCAGCTCTTCAGCCTCGAAATCATGCGTCGCCTGGCTCAGATAAACCAGGCAATAGGGAGCTTGCGGGTCGTTCATGCAGCGTCCAAGTGTTGTCGTCCACCCTCGACGCGTCAAGCCTGTGCGCTGAATTTGTCGGAGCGGCCTCTGCCCCTCGCCTTCGTTCTCTACCGGGGATTGCCGGGGTGCCCGTTCAGGGGTGCCAAGTAGAGTCACCGGTTGAGGGCGGATCCGGGGAGGTGCATGGTACTACGTGCCTCATTTTCTGAAAATCCTCCTGCCAGTGCTCGTCGGAG
>JALRGB010000068.1 GCA_023253575.1 Verrucomicrobiales bacterium | reverse complement strand
GCGAAAAATGGCAAAACTGTCACTGGGGGGCTTTTGACCCGGGTGCCCGGTTGCACGCATGTTGATTAGGGGTGACAACTTCGTCATAATCGGCATTTTTACGGTTGAGCCTGTTGGTGCCTTCGACGGAGTTTTTGTCCTCGATCTCACCGGACCCTTGTTTAGATCTGCGTTTTTTTCCAATTTCTACCGCCGCCGCGCCCACCCTATGTCACAGCACATTCTCCAAGCCTTTGAGGAAGCCCTGCGCTCGCTCAAACAGGACGTCATCAAAATGGCCAGTCTGGCCCAGCAAAACGTGACCGGTGCGGTGCACGGATTGCTGGAGCGGGACGATGATCAGTGCAACCGGGTCATCGCTGATGACAACGAGGTGGACCAGCTGGAGAAGTCCATTGATCAATCGGGTCTGGAAATTATCATGAAGTACAGTCCGGTGGCGACGGATTTACGGCGTGTCTTTGTGGCCATGAAAATCGGCCAGCAGTTGGAGCGGATTTCTGACGAGGCGGTGACGGTGGCTCGACGGGCGCGCAAGATCAATAGTCATGCACCGGTTCCGGAGTCGCAATTCATTCAGTCCGTGTATGATTTGGCGGTGGCGATGTTGCGGGATGCGGTCGTTGCCTTTAATGTGAGCGACCTCAAGCTGGCGTTAGCGTTGGAGGAGCGGGATGATGAATTGGACCGCATTTATTCTGAGGCGATCCGCCGGATGATCCGGCGATCGGAGGAGGATGTGCAGCACATCGACGACTATGTGGATCTCATGTTTATCGTCCGGGCATTGGAGCGCGTTGGAGATCATGCCGTGAACATTGCCGAGGATATCGTGTACGCCGAAACGGCGCATGACATTCGTCACGGCGGGGAGAGGCCGGTGATTGGCTAAGTCGGAAGTGGTGATGAGGGTTGTCGACGCGGGCCTCGGCCCGCTGGTGAGGTGAGCTGGAGGGTTGGAGGGCTGTCCTCTGGAGAGGAGTGATTCTGCGTTATGATCGCGTGACGGTGGCGTGGAGGTTCAGCAAGGCCCGGGCCACGGTTGTCCAGGCGGCTATCTCGGCGGCGGGGAGGTCAGATGGCAGCGGCTGCAGGCCAATTTGAAGGAAAGCGGTGGTGCCGGCGGGATCGGCGGCAAAATCGGCCCGGCTTTGGGCCAGCAGCGGCAGGAGGATGGCTTTTTCGCCGGCGGTGGCGGGACGTGCTACGGCTGTGATGAAAGCCCAGTCGAGGCGTGCGGCGTCGTCGATATCCGGCGAGTCGGTGGCGGTGGTGCGCAGGATGCGGGAGGCAAAGGCGCGGGCGGCTTCGATGAATGTCGGGTCATTGAGTAGGGTGAGGGCCTGCAGCGGAGTATTGGAGCGGTCCCGGTGGGCGGTGCATTCATCACGACCGGGGGCGTCAAAGGCGAGCAGCATTGGATGGAGGTAAGTGCGCTGCCAGTGCATGTAGACGCCGCGGCGCCATTGGTTTTGGTCCTGATGGGCCTCGTATTCACGAGTGGGGAAGTTCAGGTTCGCATAATACCCCGGGGGTTGATACGGCCGGGCGCTGAGGCCGCCGATTTGGTTGACCAGCAATCCGGAAATGACGAGGGCGTTGTCTCGAATTAATTCGGCATCAAGGCGGAAGCGGCTTTGGCGGCCGAGCCACCGGTTATCCGGATCGGCTTCGTACGTTTGACCGGCGGTCAATTGATCTGCCGTCAGGGTGCTTGTTTGGCGGTACGTCTGGCTGGTCACGATCAAACGAACGACGTGTTTGATGTCCCATCCGGAATCCATGAAGGCGATGGCCAGCCAGTCAAGCAGTTCTGGATGGACGGGCCATTCCCCTTGGGATCCAAATTCGTCGAGTGATTTGCTCAGGCCGGTGCCGAAGAATTGTTTCCAGAGGCGGTTGACGAAGACGCGGGCGGTGAGCGGGTTGTTGCGATCGACGAGCCAGTTGGCCAGATCCAGCCGGGATTCGCGCTGGGTGGGGGTGGTGTTGGTGGCTTCTGGGCGGAAGAGGACGGGCACGGCTGGTTCGACGACTGGGCCGCTCTCATCCATCCAATTGCCTCGGGGCAGGATGCGGACGGGGCGTGGTTCGACGTGTTTGGAGATGAGGGTTTTGGTGCCGCGGGCGATGATGGCGTCGCGTTCGGCCTGTTGAGTTGTGACGGTGTGGCGTGGGCTGGCCAGGGCGGGGGCGTAGGTACGGAAGGTAGCGACTAATTTCTCGGACGGGGTGGCGGGGAGCGGGGTGATGGCGGCCATGGTGTGGGCGGCGGTCACACCGGCGGCGGCGGCCACGAGTGGGATGCCGTCGGTCACGGTGTGCATCCAGGCGTCCAGTTCGGTGGCTAGAGCGGGCGGTTGGGCGCTGGCTAGGGCCGCTTCGGCGGCGGGAATGAGGGAGTTGGTGAGTGCGGCCAAGCGGTCTTGATCTTCGGCGCGCGGCACCATCATTTCAGGTGGGCGGTGGCCGTTGCCTCCGTAGACGCCGACTTCTTCCAGATCGGAAAAATACGCACCCATGGCATAGAAGTCTTTGGCCAGCAACGGGTCAAACTTGTGGTCGTGGCACTGGGCGCAAGCGAGGGTGGCGGCCAGCCACGTGGTGCTGGTGGTGCGGACACGATCGGTCATGTATTTGACCAAGTATTCCTTCGGCTGGGAGCCGCCTTCTTCCGAGGTGCTGTTTAAGCGGTTGTAGCCGCTGGCCACCAGAAGTTCGGTGCGGCGCGCGCCTTCGGGAAGGCCTTCGGCAAGAATGTCTCCGGCGAGCTGTTCGCGAGTGAAGTCGTCGAATCGTTTGTTGGCATTAAAGGCCGCAATGACATAATCCCGGTAGGGCGTGACGGACATATTCTGGTCACCGTGATAGCCGACCGTGTCCGCATACCGTACGAGATCCAGCCACTGGATGGCCATCCGCTCGCCAAAATGGGGGGAGGCAAGCAGGGAGTCGACGCAGGCTTGCAGCGCCCCGGCAGGGTCAGCCTGCCACGCCCTCTGGAAAGTCGCCACCTCGGCGGCGCTGGGCGGTAGTCCGGTCAGGTCGAGGTGCAGGCGGCGCAGCAAGACTTCGGGCGAGGCGGTCGGAGCCGGTGACCATGATTTTTTTTCTAGTCCTTGCTGGGCGAAAGCATCGATCGGGTGAGTATCGCGCAGGGGCGATTGGCTGAAATCAGTTTTTTTGGGAGGCGTATAACTCCAATGCGCCTCGTAGGCGGCTCCCTGCTCGATCCAGCGGGTGAGGATGGCCCGGTCTTTTTCGGAAATCGATTTATGGAGGTCTGGTGGAGGCATGACCTCGTCGGGGTCGGTGGAGACGAGGCGGTGGAGGAGTTCACTGGTTGAGGGGGAACCGGGAACGATGGCGCGGGTGCCATCCAGATCTGCGAGCGCCCCATCGCGGGTATCCAGCCGCCGGCCGGCTTTGCGGGTGTTTTTGTCCGGTCCATGGCACGCGAAGCAATTTTCCGACAAAATCGGCCGCACATGGCGGTTGAATTCGATTTTTTCCGGCAATGTCGGTTCCATGCCATGAAGGGCGGCGGCGGGGCCCAGCAGGGAAAGCAAGCGGACGAAGGAGACGGCGGTAGAGCGCATTGTTTTGAATAAATCCTTATCTGGGCGGTCCGACAATGAAAGAATCATGATGGATTACCTGTTTTGACGGCAGGGTCCGGCCCGCCTCTGGGGCGTTCGACCGATTAGCCGACGGCCCAATGTCTTCCGGCCCACAGGCCTAGTATGACGGCGGTGATGCCGGCTCCCAAGCTGACCAGCGCATTGACCACGGCCAAAATGCCGGCTCCCGAGGTCAGTAGCCGCGCGGTGTCGTAACCGAAAGTTGAAAAGGTGGTAAAACCGCCGAGTAGCCCGGTCAGCAGAAAGAGCCGGCGTTCGGGCGAGAGCGCCTCGGCGCCGCCGGAGGCACCGACAATGCAGCCGAAAAGAAAACACCCCAGCACATTGACCAGCAGAATGCCGAGAGGAAACCGGCCGGTGAGGGCGGGCCACAGCCATTGTACGGCCAGATCCAAGCCATACCGTCCCACCGCCCCCAAGCCGCCGCCCAGAGCAATTAAGACCAGTCTGCCGAGAGTGCCATCCATGTTGGCAACGTTCCGCCGCCCAATTCATCGGCAAGTCCTTTCATTTGGGCAGCAGTCATTTTCAGCGCCTTCGGCGCTTTTTTCGCTGGATGTGGCGCTGGTGCGTTCCTTACGGGTTCTGGTGCAGCGGTGAGATTATTCTAGCGGGTGTGGGGTCGGGGAGGTGGGGATAACTAAAGTATTTGACAAGAAAAGTGCTATTGCTATAATTATATTACCTTGCGATTAGTGAGGTGACCGGTTAACGCAAATCTCCCCAATAAAGTTTTAAAGAAC
>JALRGB010000720.1 GCA_023253575.1 Verrucomicrobiales bacterium | reverse complement strand
AGATGTGGTCGAAGCGCTCCTGCAGCAGTGCCTGAGCCACAGGTCCATCGCCCTGCACCACCTGCACTGTGCTGGCAGGGAAGGCTGCACCGAGGAGATCGGCGATCAGGGCGCTGGTGGCGGGAGCGTGCTCAGAGGGCTTGAGCACCACCGTGTTGCCCGCGGCCAGGGCGCTCACCAGGGGCTGCAGGCTCAGCAGGAAGGGATAGTTCCAGGGCCCGATCACCAGCACGCAGCCGAGTGGCTCGCGGATCACTTCGGCCCGGCCCGGCTGCATGAACACCGGCAGCCCCACGCTCCGTGGTGCCATCCAGCGGCGCAGGCGGCTGCGCACCAGCTGGATTTCCTGCTGCACGGCCACCAGCTCGAAGTAGGCCTCAACCGGTGGTTTGGGCGAAGACCGGGTTGTCTTCCGGGATTGACCCGTCGGTTCGGATCCGAAGAATTTTGCCGAGCAGGCTGTTGAGTTGCTGGGAGGGTGTTTGAGTGGTCATTTCGCCCACGGCGGCGTAGAGGCATCCATCGGGTCCGATGGCCAGACCGCCACCTTGATGGCCGGCGGGCATGGAGGCGCGGATTTCATTTTGATTGGAGCCTTCCAGCAAAATAAGTTCGCTAGCGGGATCGAGCGTGTCACCGACCAAGGTGAACCGGCTGAGGCGGAGGTGGGGCCCGGGCTGGGCCACTGTCCAGTGTACAAAGACATGAGGAGGAGAGGGGAATCCCGGTGCGAGCGCCAGCCCAAGCACGCCGCGTTCCCATGTGCTGTCGGTGGGAAGCGTGATGGCCGGTGGGTTTAACAGCTGGTTTTCCTTGAGCATCCTCACCGCACCGGTTTGTTCAGCAATGAGGATGCGTCCGTCAGGAAGCGGAGCCAGAGCGGTAGCTCCCGTCAATCCTTCGCACATCCGGATGGTGGTGAACCCCGGGAGTACATCCGCAGCGCGGGCCGGAAGGGTGGTCAGCGCGGTGGCCACCACCGCGGCGCCCATGGCCCGCCGCAGGGCTGTCGGACGCAGCAAGGAACGCAGGCGCCGGGCACGGAGTATCTCAGTAGGGGAAAAAATCATAGAGACGAATTTCATTAAGCCTACGAGAGGAGGAAGGGATTCTTCAACCCCATAATGTGACTCAGGGTCGGAAGGAATCAGGGGGCACGGTCAATGGCTTGCCAAGCGCCACTTGTTCCTCCATAATGACTGCCGCTTCTATGCCCTCTGAATTTTCGATGATCCGCACTGGGATCGCTCTTGTTTTGCTTTTAGGAGATCTGGCCCCCTCTAGGGCGGCCGAGACGGCCGGTCTGCACACGTTTACGGATCGCGGGGGACGGACGATTGAGGCGCGGGTACTGTCGCAGGAGAAGACTCAAGTCAAAATCCAGCGGGTGGACGGGCGGGAATTTGTGTTGGAGATGGCCTCATTATCGCCGGCGGATCAGAAGTTTTTGGAAGAATGGAAGCGGCAGGAATCGCTCAAGCCTGGGGTGGGAGCCACGGGATCGCCGGGATTGGCGGCTAATGCGGCCGTGACGGCGGCGGCGCTCAACGAGGCGCTTGGGCAGCCGTTGTTGGATGCAGCGCAGGGATTGTGGGCGGTGGCGCCGGACGGGGTGGCGGCTCGTTTGAAATGGCCGCGCGAGTCACAGACTCCGACGCAAATGAGTTTCAGGGCGTATCCGGGGGCCGAGTACCGGCTGGCGGGGGCTCGGCCGTTTTCGGCGGCGCTCTATGGTGAGGGGGGTAAAACGACCAGTATTTCGCTGGTTTTTGCCAATCGGGGTGATCTTTTTGGCGCAAATGGCACGGCTGAGGAGCATTTTGACCGTGACGAGCCGATTCCTGAGGATGCGTTGGCCAAGTTGAAGACGGCCATTGCGGCGGATGCTGGGGCCATTGCGGCCACGCTGACGCGGGTGCTGGGCGAGCCGGAGAAGCAGATTTATGGTGAAGGCGAAGGACGCCGCCGCGTGCGGCGCTGGGACTGGGTGGGTCATGCTTTTTTGCTCTCCGAGGAGGATGAGCAGTATGTCGGGCTGGCCGTGGTCCCGTCAGAATTTGCTGATCAGCGCGGAAAGACAGTGCGCGTGTCGGATGCCTCTGTCCGCGAGCGTATTCGGGCCACGGTGGAAAAGCGTGAGAATGGCGATGTGGTAGTCAAGGACATTCCGATGGTAGACCAAGGACCCAAAGGGTATTGTGCCCCAGCGACATGTGAGCGGGCCATGCGGCATGTGGGAATGCAGGCGGACATGTATTTACTGGCCGTGGCGGGCGGCAGCGGATTGGGCGGTGGGGTGTCGGTAGAGCGGATGCTGCAAACTGTCGGACGAGATTTAAAACGCAAAGGACGGTCGTTTGAAACCTTCGGTGGTTCGCTCAACGTGAAAAAACTCGCTAAATTCCTCGACGCCGGATTGCCCGTCCTCTGGCGCATGGATTCCATCAAGGCATTTAATGAACTGGCCGACGAGCGGACCGCACAGCGGAAATCCATCACCGACTGGAAGGCGTGGACCGAAAAACTTGCCGAGGACGAGTCCGTTAAAAAATTAGTCAGCGATGATCAACACGCTCATTGCACCATGATCGTCGGTTACAACAAAGAAACGGGTGAAATTGCGTTTAGCGATAGCTGGGGCGAGCGCTTCGCCGAGCGCTGGGTGCGCATCGAAGAAGCTCAAGCCGTGTCCAAAGGCGCGTTTTACGTCATCGGTCTGTAGCCCGGGGGGCGAGGCAGGTAGGTTCAGGCCCGCAGATTGAGCATCTGCGGATTGTGCCGCTTAGCTTGTGCTCGGTAGCCGTCAGTCGGCGAACCAAGTGGCCACGCTGTGGGGGTCCCAGCGCAGAAAGAGGATGCTGGCGGCGTGCAAGGCGGTGATGGCAGCGGCGTCGATGAGGCGCCAATTTTTTTCCGGGTTGCGGGTGATTACGGCTTGGGCGGCGGTGAGGATGGGGAGCAGGGCGGCGGCTGGGGTGAGGAGTTGGGCAATCTTGATCAGTAGGTAGGGCAGGGCTAGTCCCGGAATGTTTTGGGGATCGTCGATGGATGGTTGGGGCCAGTATCCGAGGGAGATGCGACCCCCCGTCCAAGTGGCATAGAGAAGGATAACGAAGGCTGGGCCGGCGGCGGCGCAAAGTCGGGAGCTGGGTGAGCTGAGAAATTTCATGACAGCGATGGGGTGGCGGCGGCGTATGAAGTTGAGGGTTGTCCATGATTCGGCCGACCGCCACTTTTGATCATGGTATCCACGACTGATCCTGCGGGCGCGTGTGCGGCTTGGTTTGCCGGCCGCGGTTGGACGCCTATGGATTTCCAGCGTGAGGCGTGGGAAGCCTTTGCGGCGGGGCGGAGCGGGTTGTTGCATGCGCCGACCGGGTTGGGTAAGACGTTGGCGGCATGGTTGGGACCGGTCATGGAGAGCTGGCAGTCGCCGAATGAACTGCGGGTCATCTGGCTGACTCCGATGCGCGCGCTGGCGGCAGATACCGTCCGTTCACTGCAGGAACCACTGGTTGGACTGGGACGGAAGTGGACAGTGGCGTCTCGCACTGGAGATACGTCGCCGCGGCAGCGGGCCGCTTTGAAATCCGCGGGCTTTCCATTTTGTCTGGTCACGACGCCCGAGAGTTTGAGCCTGCTTTTGAGTCATGCCGATGCGGGTGAGAGGTTTGCCTCGCTGACGTGTATTATTTGTGATGAATGGCATGAGCTGCTGGGCAGCAAGCGCGGGGTGCAGACGGAGTTGTGTCTGGCGCGGCTGCGGCGGCTGGCGCCCGGGGTCCGGACGTGGGGGCTAACGGCCACCATGAAAGATTTTGCGGCGGGTTTGGGGGCATTATTGGGGGATGGGGCTGGCGACGGCGTGGTCATTCACTCGCAGCTCGACCGCCCGGTAGAGATTCAAACGCTGCTGCCTCCGACGATGGATCATTTTCCGTGGTCTGGGCATCTGGGTACGCGGATGCTGGGCGAGGTGGTGCGGCGGATTGAGAAGGCGGGGACGACGCTCGTCTTCACGAATACGCGCAGTCAGACGGAGATCTGGTATCAGGAATTGCTCGAAGCAAAGCCCGAGTGGGAGCCTGTGCTAGCGATGCACCATGGCTCACTCGAGCGGGGGGTGCGGGAAGAGGTCGAACAGCGGCTGCGCGACGGCCTCGTCAAGTGTGTCGTCTGCACCAGTAGTCTCGATTTGGGGGTCGACTTTTCACCAGTCGAGCAAGTCATGCAAATTGGCAGTCCCAAAGGGGTGGCGCGGTTGTTGCAGCGGGCTGGCCGCAGCGGGCATCGTCCCGGCGCGGTCAGTCGCGTGATCGGGGTCCCGACGAATGCCTTTGAATTGGTCGAGTTTGCCGCGGCGCGGGAGGCGCTGGCCGGGCGGCGGGTGGAGGACCGGTCGTCATTGCGGCTGGCCTTAGATGTGCTGTTGCAACATTTACTGACGGTTGCGGTGGGCGGTGGCTTCGACCCACATGCGATGCTGGCTGAAGTCAGGTCGACTCATGCCTACGCGGAGCTGGCCTGGAGCGAGTGGGCGTGGCTGTTGAGTTTTATGACGACTGGCGGGGCGTTGCGGGCCTATCCGCAATATCAAAAAGCGGTGATCGGAGAGGATGGGTGGTATCGTGTGACCGACGCAGCGCTGATCCGGCTCCATCGCCTGAGTATTGGCACCATCATGAGTGATACGGCCGTGTCGCTGCGCTTGGTCAATGGGCGGCGGCTTGGGACCGTGGAG
>JALRGB010000690.1 GCA_023253575.1 Verrucomicrobiales bacterium | reverse complement strand
GGATCTCAGCTTCGCCCCCTTTCGTGATTCTGCTGCTACTAGAGCAATGTTTCCCGATTACGGTACCTGGGTGGCTACATCAGCTCCTAAGCTAGGAGCTATACTTCACTAATTGTGAAAAGTGACGTTGAAAATTTTTTTCCCTTCAAAGTACGGTTTTGTGTCGTTGGATCTTTGATCCCTATTTAATCTTCATTTTATCCCATGCCCCGGACACTTTCATTTTCTGCGATTTCGATGGCGCTGGCGGCGGGAGCGGTCGTGGGGGTAGGAATCGGGATGGCGGGGATGGCGGTTTTTAGTCGAGACTCTGGTTTCGGGGCTGGGGCGCCTTCTGGGGCGGCTGTCTCTCTCGAAGCTGGTCGGATAGTCGGGCTGGAAAAGGAACTGGCAGCCGCGCGGGAGGCGATTTCCAGTTTGGAGACCCGGAATCGGGAACTTGAAAGCCAGCGGGCCGAAGCGGCGTCGGCGCCGACCGCGCCTGCTGCTGGGGCGACTGATCTCAACGAGGTATTCGCCCAAGCCAAGCCCTTGTTGCAGTCACTCAGTCCCATGATCGATGCCGCCCGCCGACGCGGCGCCCAAGCCATGATCGCTCGCCGACTGGCGACGTTGACCGAAAAATATGCACTGACCGATGAGCAGCAGGCCACCGTGAAAAAATGGCTGGAGGAGCAAAACGAACAGCAGGCGGCGCAAAACAAAGAGTTGTTGAGTAAGCCCGGATCGACGCTGCAGGACCTGCTGGCGAGCGGACGCCGCGGACCCCGCCTTGATGAAAAAGGATTGGATGAGGTGATGGCCGCTACCCTGAGTCCGGAGCAGCTGGCCACCTACCAGGCGGACCGATGGCAGGAGCGTGCGGCGAACGTCGAACGCGAGGCGACGCGCCGGGTGACCCAGCTGAATGAGGTGGTCACGTTGGACGAGGTTCAGCAGGATAAAGTCTTTGCCTTGATGGCGCGCTCTTCGGATGACTATGATCCTGCCATGCAGTTGGAGGGTTTGGAATCAGATGCCGTTCTGGAGGGGAGTTCGCGGGACGAGGCCATCATGGAAGTGTTGACGCCAGAGCAAAAAGTCCTCTATGAGGCAGACCGTCAACGGCGTCGAGAGGCGGCAGCCAAAGGGCTGGAGGCCATTGGGATCAAGCCGCCGAGTGATCCGGCGGCGTTGGACGCTCTGGGTGGCGCGGGGCGGGGGCGTTGAAGTATTGGATGGGCCGTGAGCTGGCGGCCTCGTGACCATCGGTCTTAGTAAACCGAGCGGCGGCGGTGGTACCCATCGGCATAGCCTTCCCGGAAGATTTTAGCGGTTCGAGTGGTGTACAGGCTTTCGTGCCGGTCAGGATAGGGCGAGAGGCCGTTGCGGGCGTCGTTGGCCCCCGCTTGATGGCCGCGTCGATAAACGGCGGCCGTGCTGTCCTGTTCCTGTGGTTGCGGCCGGGGCGGGGCTGGGCGGTAGTTATCGCGCCAGCCGATTTCATAGCCTTCCCGGAAACTTTGCTCGAATTTCGGTTTAAAGTTCTGGCGGTGGCGCCGGTAGTTGTTGGAGAGCCCTTGGCGGGCGTCCTCGCGTCCGTAACGCTGGCCATTTTTGTACGTTTCCGGACCAAAGGCATCGTCCGGCTTCGCCGCGGCCGGACGGTAACCGTCGTTGTAGCCGGCGATCATTTCATCGCGCAAACCGATGGGAACCCGGTAAAAATGACGGCGTGGATCACGGCTCAGCCCCCGGGCCGCGTCCGTCCGTCCCGCATTAAAGCCAAGGTCGTAGCCTTCACGAGGCAGGTTGATGTCGCCGACATAAGGATGGTAGCCCCCCCTCGCGCCGGGTGATTGCGCCTGCGCCACGTCGCACCCAAGACCTGCGAGCCAAAAACAAAGGAATGGAGTGAAGAAACGGGACGTCATCATGGGAAATGTGGGTGAGGGAATGAAGATGCCAAAGCAGCGGTCGCCAGTTGTTGCGACAACGCGATGGTGATTTTAATCAAAAAGACGCGGAAACACCAATCAGAACGTCATTATTAAGGATTTGTGATCATTAGTAAATCCAAATATTTCGGCAGTCCGGATGATTTCTTTTCGATGGGGCCGCACAAATTTCCTAATGGGTTCTGATTGCCAAACGTTCAGAAATCTGATTATAATTACCATCGTTCATACGACTGTTATGTACCGGACCCATTTGACCCCTTGTTTTCGCGGACTATCTCGTTCGTGGGTTTTTCTTTTTGTGGCTGTTTCGATGGCGACGTGGGGTGGGGTAGCGGCTTCAGCAGCGGCAGTAGACCCGGCGACAGCGACGATTGACAAGTTGGTGGGAGATGGTTTGCGCAAAGCGGGGCAGTCGCCGAACGCGATGGCGAGTGATGAAGTTTTTGTACGGCGTTTGTATTTGGATGTGATTGGGCGGATTCCGACGGCGCAGGAGGCGCGGGCGTTTCTGGCTGATCCAGCGGCGGACAAGCGGACTCGTTTAATTGACGCATTGCTGGCGTCGGAAGGGTATGTCAGTCATTGGTTCAACTATTGGGCTGATATTTTGCGGATCAAATCCGACGGGAATGGAGATGGACAGGGGGGTGCGGGCACGGCTTATGCGGCGTGGGTCAAGCAGCAGCTGCGTGAGAATGTTCCTTACAACACCTTTGTGCATTCGATGATTACGGCCGAGGGGTATGTCTGGGATAGCGGGGCGGTTGGTTATTACATGCGTGATGCGGGCATGCCGCTCGACAACATGGCCAATACCACCCAGATTTTCTTGGGGAGCCGGGTAGCGTGTGCGCAGTGTCATAATCATCCATTTGATGATTACAAGCAGCGGGATTTTTATGAAATGGCGGCGTACACGGTGGGCGTCGACACCCGGGTCAGCAGCCGACAAATTATTGCTGAGGCGACGGGGAAGAAGAAACTTTCCAAGCGTGAGGCGTCACGGTTGGTGGCTCCTGGGGTTTCTGAAGTGTTGGATGATCTTTTGGAGCCATTGAGTTACGGGATTCGGCATGATGCGGCCAAGGAGCAGGCGTTGCCGATGGATTTCCGGGGTGACCCGAAGAATCCGAGTCCGCGTGACGGCAAGCCGGGTGAGGTGGTTAAGCCGCAACCGGTGTTCAGTCGCGAGAAGATCAAGACGGGCAAGGGGATACTCGACAACTATGCCGGGTGGATGGTCAGTCCGGAGAATCCGACATTCACAACGCTCATTGTCAACCGGTTGTGGAAAAGCGCTTTCGGCATCGGTCTGATTGAGCCGGTCGATGACATCAAAAAAGTGGATTTGGACAAACACCGGAATGATGCCTCCAAACTGGCGAGCAATCCGGCTTTGATGGCCTTTCTGACCCAGCACATGAAGACGGTGGGGTATGACATGAAGAAGTTCCTGCGGGTGGTGTACAATAGTCAGGCGTACCAGCGGGAAGCGACGACGGAAGAAGTCCTGAATTTGGAAACCTATGCTTTTCCTGGGCCGGTGGTGCGTCGCAAGACGGCTGAGCAATTGTGGGACTCGTTGGTGGCCATGGTGATTCCTTACTCGGACGACCGCAAGTCGGCTGGTAGCTATGATGCTGGGCTGGCGGCCATGAGGACTCGGGCCGAGGCGTTGCAGGAGAAGCTGAGAGCGGGCAACGGGCGGGAGCTGTTGAGTTATGCGACCGACCGGGCCAAGGTTGAGACCGAGTTCAACGAGAAGCAGCGTCCATGGCGCGAG
>JALRGB010000686.1 GCA_023253575.1 Verrucomicrobiales bacterium | reverse complement strand
CAACCGCCTTCGCTCAGGCTGGTCGCGAACTTCCCTGTTTCGGCACCACTCATGCCGACCACTTTTTCGGTCCCGTGCCGGTATGCCGCGACCTGACCCCCGCCGAGGTCGCAGAAGATTATGAAGGCCTGACCGGCGCCGCCATCGTCAGTCACTTTCACCACCATCACCTGAATCCAGTGGCCATGCCGGCCGTCCTCCAAGCCTATCACGCCCCCTTCACTTGGGGCCCCCATGCCGATAAAGCCGTGGAAAATGCCATCGCTCTGGAAACATGCGCCGACATGGCTCTGCATACTCTGGCCCTCAACCCTAAGCAGCCACCCTTGCCTCCCCATCTGCTGGAAAAACACCACCTCCGGAAACACGGCCCCGACGCCTACTACGGACAAACCAAAGAACCGACCGGATCGTAAATTTCACCGCCCCCGCTCCCCGCCCCCACACAGCCCAGCAAGAGAGCCACTTCCCCCCATTCCGCCTTTTACATTTCACTCATGGCCTACCTCAACGAAAACTACCTCAAACTCAAAGCAGGTTACCTGTTCCCGGAAATCGGCCGCCGCGTCGCCGCCTTCACCTCCGCTCACCCTGAAGCCGCTTCACGCCTGATCCGCTGCGGCATCGGAGACGTCACAGAAGCCCTGCCAGCAGCCGCGCGCGACGCCATGCACGCCGCCATCGATGAACTGGGCGACCGCACCACTTTCAAAGGCTATGGCCCAGAGCAGGGGTATGATTTTCTTCGGGTCGCCATCGCGGAAAACATGTTTCAAGCGCGCGGCCTAGACGTGGCGGCTGACGAAATTTTTGTCTCGGACGGCTCCAAATGCGATACCGGTAACATCCTCGATATTTTCGGCCAAGGCAACCGGCTCGGCATTCCTGACCCCGTGTATCCAGTCTACGTCGATACCAACGTCATGGCCGGCAATACCGGCGACGCCGACAGCACCGGCGCCTACGAAGGTATCCACTACTTGCCGTGCACCGAGGCCAATGGTTTCATGCCGGACGTTCCTTCCAGTGAAGAAGCCCCTCTCGACCTCATCTATCTCTGCTCGCCCAATAACCCAACCGGAGCCGCCGCAACGCGCGAAAAACTCCAAGCGTGGGTAGATTACGCCCGTCAACACGGGGCCGTCATCCTCTTCGACGCCGCCTACGAAGCGTTCATCACCGATCCGGCCATCCCCAAATCCATCTACGAAATCCCGGGTGCCCGTGAATGCGCCATCGAATTCCGCAGTTTTTCCAAACACGGTGGATTCACCGGGGTCCGCTGCGCCTTCACCGTCGTCCCCAAAACTCTCTTGGGCAGCACTCGGGATGGTCGCAAAATGCCGCTCCACCCACTGTGGTCGCGCCGGATGACCACCAAGTTCAATGGAGCCAGTTACATCGTCCAAAAAGGCGCTGCCGCCCTGTTTTCCGAGGCGGGAAAATCCGAGGTCAACGCCCTGATTGCTCATTATCTGGGTAATGCGGCGGTCCTGCGCGAGGCCGCACAGGACGCGGGATTGACCAGCTTTGGAGGAGTGAATGCCCCGTACATCTGGGTCAAAACTCCAAATAACCTCGGCAGCTGGGAATTCTTCGATGTCATGCTCCACAAATTGAATGTCGTCGTCACCCCGGGCGCCGGATTTGGCGCCGCAGGAGAAGGGTTCTTCCGCATCAGCGCCTTCAACAGCCGGGCCAATGTGATCGAAGTCGGCCGTCGCCTCCGCGAGGAATTGTAAGCGAGCCCGACTTCCTCCCTCTCCCTTGCCCGAGCGCCTGCGGGGCCGGCGCCGCTCATTTGGCCACGCCCCCATGCCGGATGAATATTCCGATGCGCCACGCGTCACATAAGGGCACGTCATCCTGCATTTTCCATGAAACGCTCACTCCTCGCTCCGCTTCTGGCCACCGCCGCTGTGTACATCGCCAGTTGCGATCGCGCCGCCACCGTCGCCCGCCCCCCCACAGCGACCCCGGACGCCGCCTCCGAGACGGATGACCCAATCCGCCTAGCCGCCGCCAATCAAGCCGCCCTGATCAAGGAAATTGACGAACTGAAAATTCGTGAAGCCACCCTCCGCCTGCAAATCCAACAGGACGAACTGGCATGGCAAAAAGCCGATTTCGAACGCGAAAAAGCGGGGTTTGATCGCGAAAAAGCCGCTCTGGCCGAGAAGGAATCCACCTCGCCCCCACGCAAGCCCGCCGCCACAGCGGAGAGGCCGGAAAACAAACCCGCCCGTCCCCCTCGGACCGCGACGACTGGGGATCGCGATTACCAGATGTTCTATGAAGGGCTCAATCCCCATGGCCGCTGGATGGAAACCAGAGAGTACGGGTTCGTCTGGCAGCCATTCGCCGTCCGCGACCTCAACTGGCGCCCGTATGCGCTCGGACGATGGGCGGATTCCGATCAAGGATGGACGTGGATGTCCGATGAACCATTCGGCTGGGCCACTTACCACTACGGCCGATGGGCCCTGCTCCAAAATCACGGATGGATCTGGGTGCCAGGTGACACCTGGGCCCCCTCATGGGTCGCCTGGCGCAGTAATGACGATGTCGTCGGCTGGACTCCGCTCCCACCCGAAACCGTCTACGATGAAGATGTCGATTACGGTCCCAGTATCGATGATGACTACGGCCTGAGCCCTGATTCTTACATCTTTGTTCATGTCCAGTCATTTAATGAGTCAGTGATTGCTCATTGCCGCCCAGTTTCAGAAAACCAGCTCTTCTTCTCAGCCACCGTGGGCGTGACCCGCATCGTCATCCGCACCGACAGGGTCGTTTGTAACGGTCCCGACCGCCGCTGGATCAACCGGCACGTCGCTCAACCAATGACCCGCCACCGCCTCCACCGCAATCGCGAATGGCAGGAAGAATTCGATTACCGCCCACACATTGAAAACGACGAGCTGACATGCTACGCCCCACGCGTGCGCAACGTCTGGAACGACGGCCTGCGTCCGTCCCGAATACAAGCCACTTTAGAAAGAGCCGCCCCAGTGCGCCGTCAGGAATCGTTCCGCCAAGAGCTCGAAACCACATACCGTCAGGAACGCGCCGCCCGCCGCGAACGCGCCACCACCGAACTCGAAAAAGAACCGGTGCGCCGCCTCGCCGCCCGCCATCAAGAACTCGAAACCATCCGAGGCCAACGCGAGCAACGAACC
>JALRGB010000562.1 GCA_023253575.1 Verrucomicrobiales bacterium | reverse complement strand
CAGGTCCTTTTCTGTCTGTTGTTGACCGTTGGGCTGGTGACATCGTCGAACTGGCCGCATCCGGGTACGATGGTGGAGGCGACTCGCCGTCAGTTTCTGACTCTGGCGGTCGTTTTTTTAGTGGCGGTGGTTGTGCAGCTGACGTTGGGGGCCGGCATTCGGCACACGCAGCGGATGATTCCGGCGGCGCTTGATGTGGTGACGACGGGTGGTTCATTTTTCCCGGCGGCGGGTCGAGGTGATTTGTGGCTTATTTTTGCGCACAAGGCATGGGCCATGGTGGTCTTGATTCTCGGTTTCGTGCTGGCCTTGCAGTCGCGTCGAGGTCTGGCCGCGCATCCGGGGATCCGTCGTTTGGCTCTCACCGTGCCGGTACTGCTTGGATGCCAAGTCACGCTGGGGATATCTGTCTTGCTGACGATGGACCGGTTTAAGTTGCCCCCCAGTACCACACTGGTGCAGATGAAGTTGTCCCCGGTCTTTTGGGTCACCAATCTGCACGTCCTGACCGGCCTCGGCATTCTGGCGTGTGCCTTCACTCTCGTCGTCAAACTTATCGCCGCCGTTCCACATCGAGGTAAGGTCACCACCCAATCCGGTGAATCCACCGGTCTGCCCAAGTGACGAATTCTTCTACCAGCCAGCCATCTGCCAGCTCCGTTCCGCCCGTCCCCCCACCGGCGACGGCCAGCACCAAGGACGATATCATGGCCCTCACCAAGGCCCGACTCAGCGGCCTCGTGGTGGTCACCACCCTTGCCGGTTACTGGCTCGGTACGGATCGTGGCGGCGACTTCGACGGCTGGCGTCTCGCCCACACCCTGCTGGGAACGACCCTCTGCGCTTTCGGTTCGGCCGTCTTTAACCAGTTGATCGAGATCGAGCCCGACGCCCGCATGGCGCGGACCGCCAGCCGGCCGCTCCCGGGTCGCCGCATCCCTGCGACAGCCGCCTTCATGATCGGTGTCGTTCTGTCAGGATGGGGCGTCGTTCACCTCGTCAATATGGTCAATGTCGAGGCCGCCGCCCTCGCCGCCGCTACCCTCATCACCTACCTCTTTATCTATACGCCGCTGAAACAACGCAGCACCATTAACACGCTGGTGGGCGCGGTTTCCGGCGCACTGCCGCCCGTCATCGGCTGGGCGGCCGCCGCCGGTCCAGAGACGACCGCCCTCGGGTTTCGCTGGGAATGGCTGAATCGCGCCGAATCATGGTGGCTCTTCGCCTTGCTCTTTTTCTGGCAGCTCCCTCATTTCCTCGCCATCAACTGGATGTATCGCGACGATTACCGTCGCGCTGGATTTGTCATGTGGTCGAATGATGATGAATCGGGCGCACTGACATCTCTCCTCGCTTTGATTTTTTCGTTGTGCTTGGTGCCGGTGGCGGTGGCGCCGGCCGTGGCGGGTTTCGCCGGGTGGTGGGTGGCGGTAGCGGGGGGGGTGCTGACCGGGTGGCTGCTCTGGTTGGCGGTGAAATTCCGCCGCGACCGCACCCGTCCGTCGGCGCGTCGACTATTTTTTGCCACTCTCGCCTATCTGCCGATCGCCTTGATAGTGGTTCTTGCCGGTTCACGTCAGGGTTGATCCGCGCTTCATCTTAGTGGTCTTTCCACCATGCCCGCACACTCTAGTCCCGCCAACCCGCCGCCCTCCTCCGCCGAGACCCCCACCGTCCGGCCATGGACCATTTGGGCGCTCGTCGCCGTCATCATCTTCGGTGGCTTGGTCGGAACTCAGCTCCTCTTTAAACGCATTGTGCCCGAGGTTACGAAAAAAGCCCAGCGGCTCCCATACCTCGGCCGATTGGAAAAAGACCTCGAAGCCGTCGATTCGACAGGTAAGACGGTGCGTCTTAGCCAGCTCGATGGCAAAGTGTTCCTCATCGCCTACGTCTATACAACTTGCCCACGGGGATGTGCCGAAGTAGTCGATAAAATGCGCGCCATGCACGCCCGTTATGGCTCGGACCCACGGTTTCACCTAGTTTCCGTCAGCCTGCACCCAAGTCATGACACCCCGGAACAATTGACCGCGTTTCGCACGACTCATGGCCTGACCGACCCAAATTGGTGGTTTCTGACCGGAAATCAGGAAGCCCTGCGCTATTACATGACCAAACAGGTTAATCTCCGCCCAGTCGTCGACATCCCCGAAAGTGACCGCGTCAGTCCAGAGGATCTCTTTGATCATGATACGCGAGTGGCGTTGGTCGATGCCCAAAGTCACGTCCGCGAATATTATGACGTCACGGCCCCCGATCCTGGGATCAACCGGCTTATCATGCAAAAGCTTGAATCCGATATTGCTTCGGTGCTGGCCGAGGTCGTCGTTCCGGCGTCCGCGCCGGCTCAGTCTCAGTCTCCGGCTCCTGTGGCTGCTCCGGCTCCCTAGGCGCCGCTTATAACCATCTCATTTGTCTCATGTCCATCCATGACCTTCCGGCGCTGAATGCCGCGCTCAACGGGCTCGCGACCGTGCTTCTGGTCGTCGCCCTCGTCTTCATTAAACAACGCCGCATCGCGGCCCACCGCGCCACTATGTTGGCCGCTTTCGGTGTCTCCTGCGTCTTCCTCGTTTTTTACGTGGCTCATAAAATCGGCGTGCGCGGCGTCCATACTCCGTTTGGCGGAGAAGGCGCGGTTCGCACCGCCTACTACGCCATGCTCATCTCTCATATTCTGCTGGCCATGGCCATCGTGCCGCTCGCTCTGGTCACCCTCTTCCGAGGACTGAAACGCGATGACGCCCGCCATAAAAAAATCGCCCGTATCACTTGGCCTATTTGGTTCTATGTCAGCGTCACCGGTGTGCTCGTTTATTTCATGCTCTACGTGTGGTTCCCCGCTCCGGGGACCCTCGAAAAACGTCAAGCCGCCGCGGTCCAGACGGCCCGTTGACCGTGGCATCGTTGACCGCGGACTAACCACCTGCCGCCCGGCCGCCGATCATTTTTTCGCGGCCACTTTCGCCCACGAATCTTTCAACCCGACGATCCGGTTGAAGATGGGTGAGCCCGAACGGGAATCGTGGGCGTCCGCAATAAAATACCCGAGTCGTTCAAACTGGCAGCGCTCGCCCGGCTCCATGGCCGCCACGGCGGGCTCGACCTGCGAGTCGCTCAGGACTTCCAAGCTGAGTGGATTCAGTTCTTTTTCCACGTCTCCTCCCGGTTCTTCCACCGTCCACAACCGGTCATACAACCGCACTGGCACCGCCTGAGCATGGGCCGCACTGACCCAGTGGATGATGCCTTTGACTTTTTTGCCGCCGTGGCGGGACTCCGGGTCGTAGGTGCAGACGAGTTCCCGGACGCACCCATCGGCATCCTTCACGACTTCGGTACATGTGATGTTGTACGCGTAGCGCAGGCGCACTTCGCGGCCAGGCCCCAGTCGAAAGAACTCCTTAGGGGGATCCTCCATAAAATCATCCTGTTCGATCCAAAGCTCTCCGCTCATGGGCACCTGCCGGGTCCCGAGTTCAGGTCGCTCTGGATTGTTGGCGGCTTCGATCATTTCCACTTGGCCTGCCGGCCAGTTGGCGATGGTCACTTTGAGCGGCCGCAGCACCCCGAAATACCGCGGAACTGACTTGTTTAACTCGTCACGGACGCATTTGTCGAGCAGTCCAATATCAGTGCGGGCATTGAACTTGGTGAGGCCAATTTGCCGGCAAAATTCCCGTATGGCCGCCGGGGGTAGACCGCGGCGGCGCAGCGCTGCTAACGTCGGCATCCGCGGGTCATCCCAGCCTGTGACCACTCCGTCCTCGACCAAGCGGCGCAGGTTGCGCTTGCTCAACAAAGTGAAAGTGAGCTGCAACTTGGCGAATTCGATCTGCCGCGGCTTGGCCGGAACTGGGCAGTTTTCGATCACCCAGTCGTAGAGCGGTCGGTGCGCTTCAAATTCCAGCGTGCACAACGAATGCGTCACGCCCTCTTTCGCATCCTCCAGCGGATGCGCATAATCATACATCGGGTAAATACACCACGCCCGTCCCGTCGAATGATGCTCCGCATGCACAATCCGGTACAATGCCGGATCCCGTAAATTTAAGTTGGCGGAACCCAGATCAATCTTCGCCCGCAACACACAATGCCCGTCCGGATAGTCGCCGGCCCGCATCTTCGCAAACTCCGCCAGATTCTCTTCAGGCAAGGCCTCACGCCACCGGCTTGGACGACCCGGCTCTGTTAACGTGCCCCGGTTCGCCCGCATCTCGTCCGACGTCTGGAAATCAACATACGCCTTGCCCGCCTTGATCAAATGCACCGCACACTCATGGAAAAATTCAAAGTAGTCGCTCGCATTGTAAAAATGCGATCCGTATTCGAACCCGAGCCACTGAACATCCTCCTTGATCGATTCCACATACTCCACCTCCTCCTTCGCCGGATTGGTGTCATCCATTCGCAAATGACAGCAGCTGTCGGCCGCTTCGCCCGGGAATTCCAGCGGAAGCGAGAAGTTCAGGTAAATCGACTTGGCGTGACCAATATGAAGATACCCGTTGGGCTCGGGTGGGAACCGCGTAATCACACAGGAATGCTTTCCGCTCGCCAAGTCGTCCGCCACAATCTGGCGGATGAAATCTAGCGAGGGTTTTTCGGTAGGGACACCAGGAGCAGGAGACGATTGAGACATGAAAACAAAAGAATCAGCCTCCACTCATGGCGCTGAGCACGAGTCAAGACAAGACCCAAACACCCGGACGGCAAAACGGACGGAGCTTGCGTCTCGCCACCGTCGATCCCATTAGCCTTGTGGGCGGGACCGCAGGTTTCTGGCGGCGAATGGAAGCCGTCACTTCACTCGGTTGTTCTTCGGGCCGTGGTGAAGGGATGAGTTGAACGTCTGACTCTCTTGTGGTCGTGCTGTCTTCTCTGATGTACAATTTCATTCATGAAGAGGGCTGCTTTTCCACGTTGTTTCCTTATGGCTATGGCCCTCCTCGCCGCGGCCTCTGCCTCCGGCGGTGGCAATGATTCCGAGACAGCGGGTATTTCAGTCGCTGGTGGGGAGGGATTGGGTTCGTGGGAGAAGCGGAGTAGTTTTCTTCATGGCCGTATTTTTCATTCTGCTGTTTGGGCTTATCCTGAGATGATCGTGTGGGGAGGCGGCTCGGATCACCAATTCTTCAATGATGGAGGTCTTTATAATCCGGTGATTGATAGCTGGAGAGAGGTGGCCTCCACGCACGGGCTTTCTGGCCGCTGGGCCCACGCCGCCGTCTGGACGGGGAGGGAAATGATCATCTGGGGCGGTCGCGGCAGCTTTTCAGCCAGCGATCACCAGAACGACGGAGCCCTGTACAATCCGTACACCAATACGTGGCGGTCGATGAGCCGGGAAAATGCGCCGAAGGGACGGTCGCAAATGGCCGCTGTCTGGACGGGGGTCGAGATGATTGTGTGGGGCGGCACGGGCGACGGTGGCCAGTGTTTTAACGATGGGGCGCGATACAACCCAAAGACGAATGTCTGGACCCCGCTGCCGATGGAGCAGGCGCCGGAGGCGCGCCTTGAGCCCGCTGGCGTCTGGACCGGCGATGAGTTGGTCGTCTGGGGCGGGTTGATGGAAGGCGGCTCGAGGTCCTGCGGCACCGGTGGCCGTTACAACCCTCAGACCGATTCGTGGCGGCCGTTGCCAGAAAA
>JALRGB010000365.1 GCA_023253575.1 Verrucomicrobiales bacterium | reverse complement strand
CGCCCCATCCCCCATCGCACACCCGCCCCGGAAAGCCATGGATACCCCCGCCACCACCCGTCCCGCCGCCCCACCTCTCAATGTGGTGCTCGTTTCACCGGAAATTCCGCCCAATACCGGCAACATCGGTCGCCTCTGCGTCGCCGCCGGCGCCACCCTCCACCTCGTCAAACCACTCGGATTTCAACTCGATGACCGGTCGCTGGCCCGCGCCGGTCTGGATTATTGGCAACACCTCAACTGGCACCTGTGGGAATCGCTCGCCGATCTGCAAGCCGCCGCTCCCTCAACTCCCACCACCCTAGGCCAACGACTCCCACAGTTTTATTACCTCACCACCAAGTCGACCCGCCCCTACTGGTCCCAACACTTTCAACCCGGCGATTACCTCGTCTTCGGCCGCGAAACCAAGGGCCTGCCCGCCTCCCTACTCGCACAACATCCCGACCAGTGCCTGACTATCCCCATGGAGCCCGCCGCTCGCAGCCTCAACTTGGCCACCTCCGTCGGCATCGTTCTCTATGAGGCCATGCGACAAAACACCGCACCGCCCACACCGTAAAACCTCCCAGGCCATCCACCAAACCGAAAAAAACGCCCCAACGGCTCCCCCGGCTCACTCCCACTCGATACTGGCCGGCGGCTTGGTCGAAATATCAAAGAGCACGCGGTTGATTCCTTTGACGTGATTGAGAATCTCATTCGAGGTCGCAGCCAGCACCTCGTACGGCAACCGGGCCCAGTCCGCCGTCATGGCATCTTCGCTCGTGACCGCGCGCAGACTGATCGCGAATTCATAGCTCCGCTCATCACCCTTGACGCCCACCGTGCGCACCGGCACCAGCGCCGCATACGCCTGCCATGTCTTTTCATACCAGCCACTGTCCTGCAGCTGACGCATAAAAATCGCATCCGCTTCCCGGATGATAGTCAGCCGGTCCGCCGTCACCTCGCCCGGACAACGCACCGCCAGCCCCGGCCCCGGAAACGGATGACGCCAGAGAATATCATGCGGAATTCCCAGCGCCGCACCCAGCGCCCGCACCTCGTCCTTGAACAATTCAGCCAGCGGCTCCAAAACCCGACCCTCCCGCTGCAACTCCAAAATCCGATCCACACGGTTATGATGCGTCTTGATCTTGCTCGCAATATTGCTGGAACTCGTCGCACTCTCAATGACATCCGGATAAAGCGTGCCCTGCGCAAATAATGGGACTTCCTGCCCCACCGCATCCCAAAACACATCCAAAAATAAGTTGCCGATAACCGCCCGCTTCTTCTCAGGATCGGTCTGCCCAGCCAATGCCGTCAAAAATCGAGCGCTCGCGTCAATCGTCTCAATCTCAATCCCGAGTATCCCGAAATTGCGCTGCACCTCAACCGCTTCATCCTTTCGCAATAATCCATGATCAACAAAAATACACCGGACATCGACCCCCGCCGCATGCAGCAACACCGCTAATACCGTGCTGTCCACCCCACCGCTGACACCACACACCACCGGCCGCCCAGCCACCTCCCGCACAATCTCCTCAATTAAGTGATCCTTAAACGACTGCATCTCAAACCGCGGTGGATCATGCGCCAGAGATAGAAAATTTTTCAATACCTGCAACCCTTGGTGGCTGTGGCTCACTTCAGGATGAAACTGAATCCCGTAGAACAACGGCCCAAATTGCAGGGCAATCGGCACTCCGTCCTGATTCCGTGCCACCACCTTCGTCCCGTCCGCCAACTGGGTGCACGTGTCAGAATGCGACATCCAAATCTGCGATGGCGTCATCCCGTCAAACAAAGGACACCCCGGCTCCGGCTGCAACGTCACGGGCCCATACTCGCGCTTGGTCCCAGGCGTCACCTGCCCGCCGTGCTTCAAATTCAACAACTGCATCCCATAACACACCCCAAGAACCGGCACCCCCAGCGACTGCAAAAACTCAAAATCAATGTCCGGAGCCCCCTCGTCCCGCGTGCTGCGCGGTCCACCCGATAAAATCACTGCCGCCGGGTGCCCGGATGACTTCAATTCATCCGGCTTAAACAAACGTGAGTAATACCCGAGCTCGCGAATGCGGCGGATAATCAACTGCGTGTATTGCGACCCGAAGTCGATGACGGCAATCTGGCGCGAAAGCATGGGGCTCAATAGGTAAAAAATGAATCAAGAACAAAACTGCCCCTACTACACCGCTGGTCACCACTCTCGGCAACCCACTAGGCAGTAGAAGAAAGAAAAAAAACGAAACAATCCGTAAAAGAGAAGCAGTCCGCTGCTAAGCCGCGCGGTCAAGTTCACATCGCATCGAACTCGCAAAAGCCCCCGACACCAACCAAAATCCTCCCGGAAGAAGACTTGCAAATCCACGGTTTCCCTTAGGGTGTCAGTTCACGTCCGAATCTGCCGCTGGGAGGCGCCCCCGGTGGCGGCAGATTTGTCAGGGGGCACCGCCGGAAGTGAATCAACCCAACAACAACATCCATAACCCACCTGCCGGGGTGGCACTTCAGTGTCCCGGCATCACAGTACCATGGCAATCTCCGCCGAACTTCAGGCCCTCATGGCCAGCTCCTTCAAGGACCTGCGCGAAAACTCGATCGTCAAAGGCCACATCATTGACATCAAACCGCAGGTCGTCCTCGTCGACATCGGTTACAAATCAGAAGGCGTCATCCCGTCGTCCGAATTCGAAGACGAAGACATCCAAATCGGCGATGAAGTCGAAGTCCTCCTCGAGAAACTCGAGAATGACGAAGGCATGGTCGTCGTCTCCAAGGAAAAAGCCGCCCACAAACAAAACTGGGACAAGATCGTCAAAGTCTTCAACGAAGGCGGACTGGTCAAAGGCAAGGTCAAAGCCGTGGTCAAGGGCGGCCTGACCGTCAACGTCGGCGTCGAAGCATTCTTGCCCGGCTCCCAAGTCGACATCATCCCACCAAAGGAACTCGACGGATACGTCGGCAATGTCTACGAATTCAAGATCGTCAAAATCAACGACGACCGCAAGAACATCGTCCTCAGCCGCCGCGAAGTCATCGAAGCCGAACGCGCCGAACAGCGCCAGCGCTTCCTCGAAACCGTCAAAACCGGCGACAAAGTCACCGGCGCCGTTAAAAATATCACCGACTTCGGCGCCTTCGTCGACCTCGGCGGCATGGACGGTCTGCTCCACATCACCGATATGTCGTGGGGCCGCCTGAACCACCCAAGCGAAATGTTGGTCATCGGCCAGATGCTCAACGTCATCATCCTCGACGTTAATAAAGAAAAAGAACGCGTCAGCTTGGGCCTCAAACAACTCCAGTCGAATCCTTGGGAAAACATCGAGTCGAAATTCCCAATCGGCCATCACGTCAAAGGCAAAATCACCAAACTCGTCCCCTACGGCGCGTTCGTGGAATTGTCCGAAGGAGTCGAAGGCCTCGTCCACGTCTCCGAACTCAGCTGGACCAAACGCATCACCCGCCCCAGCGACGTGCTCTCCCTCGGTCAGGAAATCGAGGCCGTCGTCCTCCAAATCAACAAGGACGAACAGAAAATCTCCCTGGGCGTGCGCCAGCTCGAGTCCAATCCATGGGACGACATCGACTCCCGCTTCCCCATCGGATCCCACATCAAGGGCAAAGTGCGGAACCTCACCGCCTACGGCGCCTTCGTCGAATTGGAAGAAGGCATCGACGGCATGGTGCACGTCTCCGACCTCTCGTGGACCCGCAAGGTCAATCATCCATCCGAAATGCTCAAAAAAGGCGACGAGGTGGAAGCTCAAGTGCTCGAAATCGACAAAGCCAATCAACGGATCTCCCTCGGCATCAAACAAGCCGAAACCGATCCATGGTCAGTCATCGAATCGAAATTCAGCGTCGGCGACATCGTCAAAGGTACGGTCACCAAGATCGCCAGCTTCGGCGCCTTCGTGCAACTTCAGGACGACATCGATGGCTTGGTGCACATCTCCCAGCTGGCCGATGAGCACGTGGCCCGCGTCAAAGACGTGATCAAAGTCGGTCAGGAAGTCGAAGCCCGCGTCATCAAGGTCGACAAAGGCGAACGCCGGATCGGCCTGTCCATCAAAGCGATGGCCTACGACGAAACCCAGCTCAAGCGCGAAGCCGCCGCCTTCGACGCCCTCCGCCCGAGCACCGACCTCGTCGGCCTCGAGGAAGCGTTCCGCTTCGCCACCGGCGGCACCACCACCCCGGCTCAAGCCGAGGAATGGCGCCCCGGCGAGAAGTAAGCGCCCCGCTCTTCTTCCTGCCTTCCACGCAACCCCGCCGGTCCATCCGGCGGGGTTTTTTTATGCAGATACCCCGCCACGCGGCGAACCAAACCGCCAGCCCCCCCGCCAGCCCACCGCCAGCGGCCTCCATCCGGCAGGCCTCCCCGCTGATCAAAAAAGTTGTTTTCTTGCCGATGCGCCCCCAGCATTCATCCTAATTCTAGTCTCGACCTGATCCCGTCCAGTGTCCACGCCGTCGTCCTCTCCCGATCAACGGCCTGCCCTCGACTCCCCTCTGCTCCTCCCACGCCCGCCCTAGCCATCGTCCAGCCCACCCGCCGCCCATCCATGAAAGCCCCTTCGAGATCTCACGTGCTCGCCGTCACAGCCGCCATCATCAGCCAGTTGCTGCTGGTCACTTTCGGATCTCACTCAGCTCTGGCCGCCCCTCCGCCCCATGACGACTTCGAACAGGCCGCCATCCTCACCGGACTCCCGGCCTCAGGAACCGGCACCACTGTCGACGCCACCCTGCAAACAGGCGAGCCGGATGACGACGGATTTAGCGGATCATCGATCTGGTGGCAATGGACGGCGCCACGCTCGGAATGGGTCGAAGCCAATTCCTTCGGCAGTGACTTCGACACCGTGCTCTCGGTCTACACCGGCAGCACCCTCGCCACGGTGGCGCTGATCGGTATGAACGACGATGCACGAGACACTACCTCCTCGCTTACCAAACAAAGTCGCGTCAAATTTCAGGCAGCCGCCGGCACCGTTTATCGTATTCAACTGATGGGGTACGATTATGCCGAAGGTCAGGCCGCTCTCTCCATCCAATCTACCCTCCCACCCAGCCCGCCCGTCCTCAAACGCCTGACCCTGACCCCAGGCGCCGTCGACGTCACCACCAACTCCGTGCCGCTCACCGCAGAAATCGAGTTCACCGCCGAAGATTCTCTGGAATATGCCTCCCTCACATTTACCGGTCCGCGCGGCGATGACTTTTTCGATTTTGCACGCCTCTTCACCACCGTTTCCGGCACTTCTAAAGCGGGAGTCTATCGGTTTACCGTCGACGTTCCCGCTCATCGCCGGTCCGGCCTCTGGCAGGTCGAAGCCACCCTCGAGGACGCGGAGGGTGGCCGATCTGCTTACGGCGGCCTGTCCACTCCCCCACTGCCCGTCGGCTCCACCACCGCCATCACCCTGACCAATAACGGCCAAAACGATTTCCTGCCACCCCAACTCGGCGAGGCCACCCTGACCCCGAATCCCATCGACATCACCACCGGAAGCAAAACCGTCACCGTGCGGGTCCAAGCCTCGGATGACCTCGGACTCGACACCCTCTACGTGTGGCTCGAAACCGCCACCGGCGCCCTCATCGCCGAAACAAGCCTCAACATCACCCATCTCGTCTCCGGCACACCTCAAGCCGGTATCTGGGAAGGAAGCCTCCGCATTCCCCCTTTCATCGCCCCGGGAACGCTCTTGGTCTCCTATGACATCGAGGACGCCTCCGGCCGGTTTGTCGTCTATGGCCTCAATGGCAACGCCATCCCCCTCGGAACCCAGCCGTCGATCACCATCCAAAATACCGGCGCCATCGATACCCAAGGCCCAGTCCTCACCTCCATTTCCGCGGACGCCACCACGGTCGATGTCACCAACGCCAGCCAGAAAGTTCTCATCAATGCCCTGCTGCAGGACGCCCCGGCCGGTTTGTCCTATGCCGCCATTTTCCTCTACACCCCGGAGGGCCAGCTCTTTCATTCCTCCACCCTCTACGATAGAGTCGCGGCCCCATTCCCCACCACAGGCGTGGCCACCAAAGCCACGGTGACCATCCCCCGATT
>JALRGB010000215.1 GCA_023253575.1 Verrucomicrobiales bacterium | reverse complement strand
CTGGCGCAGCAGTTCAGCGATTGTGTTGAGGATGAAGGTCAGGCCGAACAGGACGAGGGCGCCGAGGAAGAGGGTGCGGTAGTGAGTGGAATCGACCGGGGCCTCGGGCAATTCCACGGCGATATTGGCGGCGAGCGTGCGCATGCCGTTGAACAGGTTCCATTCCATGATGGGGGTGTTACCGGTGGCCATGACGACGATCATGGTTTCGCCGACGGCCCGGCCGAGACCGACCATGAGGGCGGAAAAAATGCCGGCGCTGGCCACGGGCAGGACTACGGTGCTGACGGTTTGCCAGCGGCTGGCGCCGAGCGCGGCTGAGGCGGCTGTCAGCGACGGGGGAACGGCAGCGAGGGCATCCTCCGAAATGGTAAAAATGATCGGAATGACGGCAAAACCCATCATGAAACCGACGACGAGCGAATTTCGCTGGTCGAAGCTGGTGCCGGTGGTTCGGGGCCACCACTGGCGGAAATCGCCATCGAAGACGGCGCGTTCGAGGGCCGGACCGAGGTTCCAGAATACGGCGACGGTGCCGATGAGAATGGGGACGAACGCGAGCCATTCCAAGCCTGGGCGGAGGCGGCTGCGCACACGGGCGGTCTGGCGGCTCCAGATCCAGCCGGTGAGCATGGCGACGGCGGGGATCCCGAGCACGCAGAGCAGTACGGAGGGTACGCGATTTTCCAAGAGGGGAGCCAGCCAGAGGGCGGCGAGGAATCCCAGCACGACGGATGGCAGGGAAGCCATGATTTCCATGGCGGGTTTGACGATGCGTTTGATGTCAGCGGGCAGGAAGTGGGCGGTATAGACGGCGGCCAGCAGAGCGATTGGGACGGCGAAGAACATGGCCCAGAGTGTACCTTTGAGTGTGCCGAAGATCAGTGGGACCAGCGAGAGTTTGGGCTCGAATTCGTCGTTGCCGCTGGTGCTTTGCCAAACGAAATCTGGGCGGGCTGCGCCTTCGTACCAGACGCGGTGGAAGAATGCGGGGACGCCAGCTTCTGGATGCGGGTCATGAATTTCGTAGAGGTGCAGAATCCCTTGATCATCGAGGAAGCCGGCATGTTCGAATTTGCCATCGACGGCGACGGAGGTCGGTGTGAACGGCAGTTTTTCTTCCCAGCGGGTGACGGTGGTGGTGGCGTGGCGCAGGGTGACGGTGGCCTGGCTGCCGGTCAGAAATGATTTGTTACGTTGACTGGCCGCAAAGAGGGTGGCTCCTGCGGGCAGGACATCAAAGTCTTTGGTATGAACAAAGACCCGCTGATCGCTGCCGGGAGGAACATTGAGGCTCCAAAGCCGCATAGCCCCGGCTGGCGAGGTAAAAACGAGCGATACATCACCGAAGACAAAATCCATGGAGGCAATTTCCCCGGTGCCGCTGGCCGCTCCATCCATGGGAGAAAATTCCTGCCGCAAGCTGAGGGTGTCATCCTCACGGAAAAAGTATTCGACGGTGCGCGCGGTGGTGGCGACCACGACGGCATCCCCGGTTCGGGGTACGAGCAGGCGAGTGGGCCGTCCCTTCAGTTGTGAAGTGAGATCTATGCGGCCGATTTCTTCCACTTCGCCACTGCCCATGAGGGTGCGTTTTTGTTTCAGCAGCAGGGCGTGCAGCTCAATTCGGTCGGGGGTCGTTTGGGTGGCGGCGAATAATTGATCTTCACCTGAGCCGCCGAAGTCCACGTCGCTGATCGGTTGGCCGGGAGTGCCGAGGGGGTAGAACGATCCCATTTCGATGCTGCCGGTCACGGTGCGCTGGCCGGCAGCGTCGACGTCCGTTTCGTAAGAAACCGTGAAGGAGCCGACTTGGCCGTCGGATGTGCCGAGCACGATTTTCTGATCGCCGGGGTGGTAGCGCCAGGCGGTGACGGCGGCGCCAGCGGGCAAATCGACCGAGTGTTCGGTGGTGGGCGCGGCTCCGGTGCGGTCGATGAAGCGGACGGTGTTTTGTCCGTCGTAGGTGAATGGTAGCAACGACCATTCATCCAGTCCGAAGATTTTCGGGAGGGATTTTTTTTCGCTATTGGAGGACAGGGGTACCGTGCTGACGGCCTCTACTTTTGCTGATTTGAACAGTGGAATGACCTCGAGCAGGATGAACAGGCACATGCCAAAAACCGCGAGCACGATGGCGATGCCGCCAAAACGGATCACGAAAGTCATCAGTCGGTCGAACCGCAAGGTGCTTTTCGATACAAGAAAACGTTCTGGAACGGGGGCCGGCATGTCAGCAAGTGAGAGTCAGGGCGGTGGAAAAAACTCCTTTTCAGCGGTCCCCACCTTGTAGGTATGGCGGGGTGGGGTGGAGGAGTGGTTGGGAGGGAGCGGGTGCGACCGCCCCGTTTGGGTGGCGGTCGCGACCCTGAAGTCTGCGCATTATTTTTTGCCGGACAGGATGGCCTGATCTTCGGCGGCGACTTTGGCAGGGATCGGGAAGTAGCCGTCTTTGACGACGATTTCCTGACCTTCTTTGGAGGCGATGAACTTCAGGAACTCCGCGGTCAGCGTGTCCATGGCGGCGCCGGGTTTTTTGTTCACGTAGACGTAGAGGAAACGGGCCAGCGGGTAATCACCGCTGAGGCAGTTTTCGTAGGTGGCGGCGATTTGTTTGCCATTGGGTTTGGCGGAGAGTGGCAGGGCGCGCACGCTGGACGTGACGTAGCCGATCCCCGAGTAACCGATACCGTACTGGTCGGCGGAAATTCCTTGAACGACGGCGCTGGAGCCTGGTTGTTCTTTGACGGTGGATTTGAAGTCACCTTTTTTCAGGGCGACTTCTTTGAAGTAACCGTAGGTTCCGGACGCGCTATTGCGGCCGTAGAGGGAGATCGCCTTGCCGGCCCACGGGGCCAGTCCTACTTGATCCCAGCTAGCGACGTCTTTGCCACCGGCTTTGAAGGAGGAGGAGAAAATGCTGTCGACCTGCTGCATGGACAATCCCTTGAGTGGGTTGTCTTTATGAACAAAAACGGCTAGAGCGTCAATCGACACCTTGACCGCTGTCGGCTGGTATCCGAATTTTTTCTCGAAGGCGTCGAGTTCTTCTTTTTTCATTTCGCGGCTCATGGGGCCGAGCTGGGCCGTGCCTTCAATCAAAGCTGGGGGGGCGGTGGCGGATCCTTTGCCTTCGATCTGAATGTTCACATTGGGATACGCTTTTTTGAAGCCCTCGGCCCAGAACGTCATCAGATTGTTCAGGGTGTCAGAGCCGATGGAGTTCAGATTGCCGGACACGCCGCTGACTTGTTTGTATGGTTTGATCGCTGGATCGACGGTTACCGGGGCGGCGCTGAGGGCGAGGCTCAGAGCGGCCAGCAGACCGCCGCTGGCCACGGTGCGCAAAAACGGAGTGAAGGTCATTGTGGTCATACGGGTGTTTGTTATGGATGTTTTGGAGTGCCCCAGCGGATCAGGAACGCGGTGGTTCGGATGGCCGTGTGGTCGAGAGTACGTTTCCTCGGAGCTCGCGCGGCCCACAATTCGATTGCGGTGACGCTTTTGTCACAAAGGCTGCGGGGTGGCTGTCAGGCGGCCATCTTGCGGGCGAGCGGCGGCTGTTTTTTGGGGTTGGAGCGGGTGAAAAATGGCAAAACTGTCACTGGGGGGCTTTTGACCCGGGGGTCCGGTTG
>JALRGB010000203.1 GCA_023253575.1 Verrucomicrobiales bacterium | reverse complement strand
GCAGCCGGCGCCAGCCCATGGCGCCACCCATGCGGTCCGGAGGAAAGGGGCCTACCGTCACCGCTGTCACCGCCGCCGCCCGCCGCAAGTATTTGATAGGAACGCCAGACGTTCACTTCCCCCGCCCCAAAATGAGCATCCAATGGCCGAGTCGCAGAATTCGCCCATCCCAAAAATGGAGATCTGCGGGCCCCAGCCAATAAGAGAGCACGCATCACTTCAGACGACTGGGCCTCAGGTGAAGAAGAAACTGCGGCCTCGCGCAGCAGCGCAGCACAGGAACTCACCACCGCCGTAGACCAACTCGTGGCCGTCATCGGCGCCACTAACTCAGGTTTGATCCGCCCCACCCCGTCCACTTCAAAAGAACTCACCCCCGTGCTGTGCCGACCGTCAGAACGGCCAATCGATAGCACATTGTACGCCGAGGCCAGCAGCGGAGGAACCGGCGTGCCAGCCCCATTGTTCAAACCCACCGCCACCACCGCATCATCCCTCTCGACCGTCCAGTCAAGCCGCCGCAATGCCTCGTTGACCTGCTCCGCAGTAAACTCAACACCACTCATGCCAATCCATGAATGATTGGCCACCACCCGCCCGCCCCCCGTCGGCCAGGCATCACTGCCAAGACGCAAAAAATCAGGTCCTAACCACCGGTCCGATTGATAACACTCAACCCCAGCGTCAGGCCCATCACCCGCTCCCGGCGCCACCGAGGCGTCCCCCAGCAACGGGTCAGTATTGCGGCCAAAGAAAAACGATCCCGCCCGCGCCGCATGCGCAGAAACGGGGCCCGGCCCCGAAAGAAAGGAAAACTCCTTTCCGGCAAAGTTTCCGCTCGTCGGCCGCGGGTCAGCGCTCGGGAGATACGGATCACCCGGTCCATTCAGGGACGACTCAATCAAAGCCACCCTCACTCCAACGCCAGTGGGCCGCGCGCTGTCAAGCTGCTGTCGAAGTCGGCTAAACCCAATCTCATCCTGCCAGGTCCCATAGGCCGACGGTCCGGTCGCGGCCATCATGACCGCGCACCATAAGCCCAAGTCAACGCTCAGGTTCACCCGCAGCCGCAGAAAACCTGAATCCTTCGTCCATCGCAGAAACATGTGTTACATCCTTTCACTGAATCAGAGTGAAAGCGCTACCGCTTTTTTCATAGCCGCGCACATAACCGCGCACCCGCCTGCCTCGCGGAGAAACGACTCAGACGGTGTCTCCGACCCGGTCGAGGAAAAGCAGGCGCGCCTGACGTGCGTCCAGACCCCATTCTACCCGAAAACGCGCCTCCAGCGAACACGCTCCCGGCGCCAGTCCCTCAGAAAAAATCGCTATCATGCGAAACCAGTCCGGCAGAGTCCACGATTGACGTAAACTATAAAAAAACCATGATGCCGTCTACGATGAACACTCATACCCATCGCGCCGCACGATCAGTACTACTGATCACAACTCTCCTGTTGTCCTCGTGCAATTTCAAATATGACACGGTGTTGTTCACGGCTGTCGATAAGAAACCCGTTACCAAAACACCCGCGGCCAAGACGCCCGTTCCCAAGGTGGAAATCGACACCAATATCGTTGTTCCCAATTTACTGGGTGGTTCGGTCAAGAGCAAAAAACCTTATAACATACGGGCTTATTACATTGATGATACTTTCACCTTCGTCGCCGCCGATATCACCACAGTGACGGTGACCTATGCTGACGGTACCCATGACCCTAAAGTCTCCGCGCTCAAAATGCCCATGCACTTCCCAGCTCAACCGTATGAATCCTACAACAGCACGTCCGAAGGAGTTGTCAAAACCACGGAGCAAATCATTAAGGCAGAGCTCCCCCGCGTCATCACCCGCGACGAGCCGTTCACGCTCCTCATCAAAGGCCAATTCACGCAGAAGAACGGCACCACGATTCCATTCACGATCATGGAAAAATATGACATTTCGAGGGACAAAAGGACGGAGAAATGGGCGGATTTCGTAGGCGGGATTTAAGAGGCCTTGCCCCGCCGCGAGATCGTTTCAGGATGACACGATGGGCTCACGATATCGGAATTGTCATCGGATCATTGGCCCCGGAGGGGCCACGCATACCAGCCTAGGCAACGCCCTATGAACCCCATTTCAGGTTAATTACCAGAATGCGAGTAGGTGCGCAAAAACAATTTAATATCGCTCACACTCTTCACAAACTGATCCAATCCTACCTGCTCATCACTGAGGAGCCCATAGGCCGGAATAACAATTTTCCATTGCGTATTCCAAACGCTGCGTCCGATCAGTCGAGAATTCGTGAATTCAGTTGGTATGGCGCTGTAGAAATACACCGGATCATCAACCGCTCGGAAGGCTTGATGTTTCCTCCTGATCCACAGCTGTTCATTTAGACTCCCTTGCGGAGTGAAAAACTGCAGCGAGGAAAAATTCGCCGCTCCCAAATTCCGCGGCAGCGGAATGGCCTGATCCTTGACCGACCATGAACGAATGACATTGGTGTCTCCCAGCGGTGGCGTCCGCATCCGATCCTCCCCGACAGGAATCAGATACACGTAAGGAGTGGCGGAAAGCGCATTGGGATCCGAACTGGCCGGTCCCCCGGCCCCAGGGTTCCAGGACGCAAATGGATCCATGCCAACATACCCACTCAAAACCACCCCAGAGGAAAATACCTTGGTAGCAAATGTACTTTGGGAAAAGGTGTGGTCCCCTGCCGCTAGTGGCCAGCCGAAGAAGTTTTTCCCTTGTTCAATGGTTGTCGAGAAAGGAATAACCAGCCCCGGCACCAGAGAGTTATCCGCCTTGCGCACGTTGGTGCAATAAATGGCTACATCAGGATCATCGAGAACATTGCTCTTAATGTGCTGCTGCAGCACCTGCTGCCACAGCGTGTTGTCGGTGGCGGTGGGCTGATGCGCACGGATGCGGAACAATTCTTGGCGCAGAGAGAACAAGGTCCCATTTCGGTCCGGATTATTGATCCCCAGCCGTCCTTTGACCACAGACCAGTCATCACGGAGCCCGGAAAGCATCGATGCCAAGCCAGAATCGCCTGAATTGGTGGCAATGGGCTCCACCCCGTTCCAAGCACCCACCGAATAAGTTCCAACCACCTCGTTGATAAAATCACGCCCCTTTGACGTGTTGAGTAGCCCCGTCTCGTAATCATAGGCCTTAGCCGCCAAGTAGGTGTAAGTCTGCGCCAAGTCAAACAACCCTTTGTATTGCGACAACTCCTCGTTCCTCAGCTCCCGGAAGACCAGATCGCGCGTGCGATAACCCTGCAGGACGGAGGCCGCCCGCTGCCGGAACGTCTCCCGCTCCGACAAAATGTGGCTCGCGTCTGCATACAACTTCGACAACCGCTCGGTCGCCCGCTGCAACTCGCTCAGACGACGCGTGATTTCATAAGCGGAAGCCAGAACCTGATCGTAAAGACGCTCGAACTCAAGGACATGCTGTTTGGCGGCCAAATCAGAATTGGCTTCCTCGACGTACGAATCCGCCTGTTTTTCCAACTCGGCTGCTTCGGCCTCCAGCGTACGCGCCATTGACTCGGTCACCAGCCCCGCAAATCGCAGCGAGAATTGAGCAACTATCCCCCCACTCAAAATCGCCGACCGCAGCCCGGAGGTCGCGTCCACAGATGTTCCGGCCACCGCAGGCGGCGCCTCCCTCATGGCCTTGGCCACTTCTTTCGCATATTCGGCAAGAACCTCCGTCGTTGCCGTCGCATTGACCAGCGCAAAAGACGACTTGGTCAGTGCCGCCGCTTTTTTAAGCTTGTCAGCCGCCTCGTCACTGGCTGTCGCATAATCATCGAGATACTCGGAGAAGAGCTGGTAATCCCGGTCGAAACGATTGTTCAAGTCAGAAAAGCTGTTTGCCGTGTCCCGCAAATTCACTTGCGCTTCGTAGACGTCAAGCAGCGCCCTCTGAATTTCCCCGACCTGACCGCGCCGCCCCAGACCGGATGCTACTGTGTCAGCAAACTGCCCCAGAGTATAGGGAGATATCCTGAATTTTTTCTCCACATACTCGACGGGATCCCGCAATCGATCGTAAACGTTTTCGATTGACCACTCTGTGAAGGGGTCGTGATTGATCGGCTCATTAAAAGTCACGGTCACATCTTCGCTCACATCGACTAACTCTGAGGGGCGGTCGATGAAATATGCGTGGTATAAATCCGGCCCGGTATAACCTTGAGCATACAACTTCCCTGCACCGATGTCCCCGGCGTAGGGAGTCCCATAAAGTTTGATCAAGTCGTACTTGTATGCATCCTCCTGCTTGGTGATGGCCTCGTTGTAGGAGTCTACGGTATTGCCCTGCTGCCGCAGCTGGTGGTTCATCAGACTTGCCTGCTTGTAGGCATTTTTGGCATTGACCGCGGATTTGACCGCCCTGTCATAGAGCTGCTCGAAGTGTGATTTGCCTGCGGCCATTTCCGCCGGGGAGACGTCAAAGGACAAGGCATCCGAGGCCAGACCGAGCGGATTCAGATGCGCCTGCTCGCCAAATGAGAGGTTGAGCACTTCGGTGGCGCTCGCCACCAGCTCATTCAATTCCGGCACCGTGGTGCGGTCGATCTTTTGAATGCCCTCGTGTTCAGTATCCGTGTCGGGCAACATGGCATTGGCCGCCACCCAATTGTAATACGCCCCCTGGAAGACACGGGACGACCACTCGTCCGTCCCCCAATACCGTGTCCGCCCGGTGTTCGGATTGTACTTCCCGTCCTTCTTGCTGGCCCAGCCGGAATCCTCGGAATCCTCGTGATTTTTCCGGGCCGTGTAATCAATGACATCGACACCGGTGCGCGCCAGCGCAGAGGCGGCCGCGGCAAATTTCCGCTCATCCTGATAGTCGACCTGCACCGTCTGTCCCAGCACAGTTACCGCTTCCGTGCTCGGCACCCAAGTGAAAGCAGAGGCCGTCAGCAGTTTGTAATATCCCTTCAGAGCCGTTAGATAATGCCCATAAGCATCACCGTGACCCTGGGGAAACATCGCCTGCGCATCCGCCGCATCGAGGATTCCATTGGCATTCACACTCCCGGACTTCTCCTTGATGTCGTAATTAACGGCATAAAACGGCTCACCCGAATTGATGCCGTTAGTATAGTTCCAGTACAGCCTATTGTACGAAGGATTAATCCGTGTGCCGGGGCTGAGAAAATCATCACGGCCGCGCAGGAGAGCCAGCGTCTCGTCCATCAGACTTGACACCTGCCCCTCAAATGAGAATCGCGCCGTGTGCGCGTCTACAGGTCCCATGGCGCCGTCGAGTTGAATGGTCGGGTTTTGCGCATCATCCCGCGCCTCGTTGCCGAGCGTCATGTAGAGATCGTTGAGATAGCCAGCCACCAACAGCAGGGTACTGTTGACGGAGTCTGTCGAGACATTGCCGTCAATGCTCTGTTTCTTGACCCTGTTGAGAACCGTTTCGTAGATTTCAATGAGCCCAAAATCGTTGATATTATCGAGATTGAGCGCCACGTCCCCCTCCCAGCGTTTGCCAGCCTGAGTCAAGATGCTGACGTCGGTACTAACGGGGTTATTATAGAGGTCCGTCTGGCGTTGATTGAAGGGGTTGATACCGTCAAGAACTCGCTTGACCCAGCTCTCCACCAGCACCGGCTGCATCCACTCTGAGTAATTTGAACCCGTGACCATCGCAGTCGAGTTCGTCGCCTTGTACCTCATGGTGAAATAGCTGTCTGAGAAGACCAGAAAGGGGTCTCCGAGAGGGGAACCGGCCGAGCCCCCGATAATGATCGTGTTGGACAGGGGAGGACTGCCAGGCGGCGGTGTGGCTGGGGCCTGCCATTCTGTACTGCCGAGGACAAGATCCGTTTTCACCGGGGTATGGATCCGGAAGTCAATGGAGGTCGCCGTGCCGGCGTCAGGCGGCGCAGTTGAGTACAAGCCGATTTCCACCTGGTTGGAACCATTGCGAAAGACTGCCGTATCCAGCTCAAACTGGATCGGAAGCCCGTTTAGCACCAAGCCGGAGCGGGCCACAGCCGGGGTGAGATTCCCAGGAACCGCGACTCCAGCTGGAATCTGGTACGCCAGAGCGGGAGCCCCGTTGACAAAAAGCACAAAACCATCACTCGTCCCCGCTGCCGTGCTCGAAAGCGTAGTACTCAGAAAAACCTGCGAGGCCTCCTGACTATTGAAGGTCACTCCGACGCTGCTCTTCAGGATTTGTCCTGGCTGCCCGGAACTGGCATTGTGCGTTGAGGAATTAATCTGAATGGAACGCGGCAGGGAAACCGCGCTGGCGGGATACGGCAGAACCACGGGAGGCAAGGCCGTCGGGTCGGCTAGGAGGTACCAGTTAGCCGTCGAAGGTGAGACAGCGGAATTACCCACCACGGTGGTCATGTCAGTCCGGTAAATGGGCGGCGCCACACCTCCCACCGGAAAAGCATACCGCCACTCAAAGGTATAATCTCCCGGCCGGGCCGCGAAATCGCCACTGTGACGAATCGTCGTTTGTTCGTCGAGCGGATTAGAAGCGGGAATTACCCGGAGATCTCCCTGGTATAGATTCGGCTCAACCTTGATGATCTGCATCGCCACTGGTTCCCCCTTGGGTGTGAAAGCTAGGCCATCGCCAAAGAGCAAACTGACATAACCGCTGCCCTTGCCCAAAGCGGTCAGGGCATAACTATCAACCGCCGTGTCCGAATAAACAATCTCTGGCAAAGTCTGGTAACCGGCCTGAACCGTCCTAGTGGAGTCGACGATGTAGGTCCCCGGGCTGGCCAGATTCTCCTTGAAGGTCTCCACCGCCGTCGTCAGATGCGTGATGGCCGCCGACCAGTTGGGCTTATCAGGATCCGTATCGTCGACCAGACCCTCAAGTGCCGTCACATCGGAAGCACTCAGCGTGTTCAGGTTCAAATAATCTTCGCCCGCCACTTCATCCTTGAACTCGCCCACCAGCATCAGTCCGCCTTTGTCACCCTGCAAGGGATCAAAATAAAACCTCTGTTGCAAGTGCGGCTGCGCCAACTGAAAATAAGTTTTCCCGTTCTGCTGGGTTGTCTTCAAGGAGGCCGGCAGCGCGTTCAGCCCCACCTTAGCGTCATTGATGAGCACACTTTTGGACCTCGTCGGGTCCTGCAACAGCACACTCGGCTGCTGCGGACCGCTATTGGCAATAGACTGCTGATAAAGCACCCGCGCACTTGTCTGCCCGCGCACCGCTGGCAACCCGCGCTTGGGTAAGGCCAACGTCTCACCCACTGCAAGAGTTGGAGGATTCGTCGGCCACGAAGGATAATAAAGCACCGTCAGCGGATTTCCCGTGACCGGGTCTCCCACATACAGTCCAGAAGAATTCTTCGCCCTCAGATAAGGAAGAATTGTACCCGCGGCTGGCTGCACGGCCAGTTCAGGAAAGACAAAATCAGCCCGCATGGCGTAGAAAAATTGCATACCGAGGGCCTTGCTGCCGCCATCATGCGGTCCCCGGTAAACCCAGTCGTACCCCTTCCTGTCTTTAAAAGTGAAAGGCGTATAGGACATTGGCGCCGATCCGTTGTTCGGCGGATCGGAATAACCGCCTTCTATTGGCACCTCGGTGTTGCGCACCGTGCCGTCTCCCGCCAGCGGAAGCGGCATCAAAGGCAACGGCATCGGCGATCCGATGATCGTGCCAGCCGTGATGCCGTAAGAAAATGGGTAAGTTGCGGTCTCCCGCAGCACTTCGTAAACCGCCATGGCAGGACGCTGGTCCGCCGGATCGGTGTACTGCAACAGGACCCGAGGCCATGAACTGAAACTCTCCCCGATCGACGATGCCGTCGTCCCTGACACCAAATTCAAATCATCGCGCAGCGCATAAGCTCTCCCCTGCAGAATCAAGGCATGTTCTTCATTCGGATTGTATCCAACCAGACTAGGAATCGGCTGATTGTAAACCGTGGCCTCGGACAACGAGGATGCCAGCGGGCCCGTTCCTTGATTCGAAGCGAGAATGATCTGCGGCTGGGGAGAAACAACGGAAAAGTTATCAATACCGAACGCTTCATCAGTCGCAGCCGAGTTCAACGTTGAACCAAAGCCCACCGTCAGGCTACTCAAGGAAGTCTTAGTCACAGGCGTCGCTTTGATAGTCACCCGGAAGTTTTGATCCAACCAGCCAACATTCCCATAGAACTGACCATACCCTCCCGCCACCGGCGCAATCGTCCACTCATAGTTAGCCTCCGGAAGAGCCGCCTGACCACTCAATGTCTGCGTCACCTCCTGATTGAAGACAAACATCTGATTGATTAACAGATTACCGTTCACCAAGACCTTGAAGTTCTCACCGTCCCAAGAATCGATGCGCAGGAAATTGAAAGCCACTGTTACTGGCGTCCCGCCGTAATGACTCACATCTACCGTTTTTTGGGTTGAAGGCGGTGACCCCACGCCAAAGGGCCCCATAAATTGGCCCGTTGGACCGGCTGCTGTAATCGTGGATGACCATCCCAGTGCGCCAGCCTCAAAATCATCGGAAGCCGCAGCGTCTCCGCTTCGATACGCCACCGTATACCGGCCCACCTTGGCCGCACTATAGAAACTCTTGAATTCCGATGTCGGTGGCTTCACCTCCTTGAACCACCACACAGTCAAAGGGTTGTTTGATGCAGGGAGAGCATTCACCGGAATAATGGCCCCTTTTTCTGCGGCCGTCACACCACTTGCAAAAGGATCAATATAAGCAGCCGGGGAATGCGATGTGCCCGAGGCCACATATCCAGCTACGGAGTAGGCTGCTGAAGGCGGCTGCAGGCGATCACCAACAAACGCTGTAGAAATCACGGCCGGGCCGCCATCTCCCTCGATAAACCCGCTGCGACCGTCCACCTGGGTCATGAGTCGGACATACCAAACGCCACCATTGTCACCTGTAAATTTAAGCAAAGTTCGATTCATCTGGTCCGAACTTGTGCTGAGCTCCACCACCAAACGCTGACTGATACCGTCAAGCTTGGCTTCGTCTCCATCGGGAGCATCTTGGTAAACAATGGTCGGTATCATGCCGTCCTCGAACTGCATTCCCATTCCATTGTCTACCGTACTGCCTTCGAAACCCACCGTCGAGGCTACAAAATCGGTGACCGTCTCCGGCCAGACTAGCAAATATTTGCTAAAATATTTAGGCCAATCGATGGCTAGGCCGGGAAACACGCCGGAGACATTTGCTATCGCTGCATCCTTCTCCTCTAACCAATAAAACGCCACCCGGTCCTCCACATCGTTGAATCGCTCGGCAAAATAGGCCAGCGTCCCATCGGGACGGGCAATGGACCCGTAAAAGGTCGCGCTGCTCGCCGAGCCATCCGAGGTGGCCGGCTGGGCCACCAAGTTTTCATCCGGCTGTGGGCGAATCTCCTCTCCAAGTTTCACCGTCTGCGTCTGCGGTTGGATCGCCTGCTCAACACTCACCACGTCCGCACCTAAGAACTCATGGGTGCCGTCTTCCCGTCTTGTCCCCAGATATTCAACAAGGATTCTACCGGTGATGTTATACGCGTGCAATTCACCGATCCCGTTCGTTTTTTCAAACCAGACCGTCCGCAAAACCTGCGTCGAGCTGGCATTAGGATCAGCCTGCGAACTACCCACCACCACAAATTCCTCCGCTACCGTTTCGGGAAAGACATTGCTGTAAACAGGGTTGACCGTAACCACCTTGCCTGTCGGAATGGTGATGCGCGGGGCACTGAAGCTTTTCTCCGTCCAAAACATGGTCCGGACGGGCGACAGGGCTCCCGAGGAAACGGTAAAGGATTCCTTGTAGAAGATATAGTTTCCGCCATTTTGAGAATCAGGTACACTGGACCGCCATGTCACTTCTACCAATCCCGGTGTATTGGCGAAGACCCGTCCTGCATGCGGACTGTAATAATAAGAAGGCAACACCCCGCTTGCCAACGGCGGCAGGCTCGCGGAAACTCCAGTCCGGTAATCAACCGCCGGCGCCGAGGTCGGATTCGTCAACAGCTCCCCGGCCCGCACCGGCTCGGCCCGCCAATACGTCGCCGGATCCGTGATGACGCGCGTGACACCCGCTCCGTTGATGATGCTCGCCGGAGGAATAATCTGGTCACCGAAAAAATAACGAGGCACGCCTGAAGCAAAACTGGTACCGAGGGAGGCATTGCGGAGAATCATCCCGGAGCCGCCGGTGCCACTTCGCGGATACCCGCTGCTGATGGGCCCCGCCGAAGCGTTGGCCTCCACCACGTTGGCATATTGTGGTGTGATCAAAGGATCGCCGGTCGGCGACGCGTTGGGACCAACCGGCGGAATGTGCGTCGTGTTGTTAGCTGGAACACGCTGACTCAGACGGTTATAGACGCCACTAGTCAGCCCATACTGTGCACTCGCTATCTGGGCAAGGAGCAAACAAGCACCTAGTGCACAGCCGACCCGACCCAACAGGTCATAAGAACGAAACATAAAAAACATGGGATTTCAAGAGACGGCAGGTTATACCGAGGGTGTCGGCACCAAAGGCCCCTAGTATTTGATGATATAATTGACGTTGGCATTTTCCGGACGCGTCTCGTTGCCGCCGGTTTCACCTGTACCAGGGGTGTCCGACCAGTTTTCGTCTGCGTTGGAAGACCCGGTCAACGCGTTCTGGTCGACCCCGCCGCCGCTGCCGTCGTTCGGGACACTGTGCTTGTGTCGTCTGAACGCATCCCCCTGAATGCTACCAACCGCGTCGCCGGTGGCACCACCCGTCTGCATCGCCTCCCGAGTAGTGCGATCGTCATCCCGACCAACTCCGCCATCGCGCCCGCGCAAAAACCGACCACGAAAATCAGGAACCGCAAAATTGGTCGTACCGGTCGAACCGAAACGCGTGCCAACCACCCCAAAAAGCGTCGAATAGGTAGTGCGATCCAAAAACGATCCATCGCACAAAAGCCATCCAGAGGGAGGCGTATCCCCAGCGAACGCCGCAATAGTCCCAGTTGGGTTCAAGGCCTGCTGCACCGCAGCCACCAGCTTACCAAGGTCGACTGAATTGGCACTCAGATTACTGTTCTGCACCTGCCCCGCCCCGATATCAGCGGAAATAATGGTGCCATCCAAGATTTTAGCACTGGTGACCGCACTGTTGGCCAAATCGGCCGTCACAATCGTGCTATCGAGAATCTTGTCCGTGGTCACACTGCCATTGACGAGTTTGGCGGTGGTCACGTTCGCATCGGCAATCTTAGCGCTGGTGATGGTGGCATCAGCCAACTTCGCGGTATTAACGCTTAGATCGGCGAGCTTGGCATTGTTAACAGATCCTGCGAGGATAGCATCGGTCGTCACGGCTCCGACGCCAATCATGGTCGATGTAATCGACGCGCTAGCCACCGACTCGGCCACCTTGGCCCGCATGGAATAAACCCCGCTGACAATCTGCTGACGCGGAGAAATTTCGGGGTCGACCGTCGAGGAATTTCCATCATCAACTGTGACACCGAGAAACACTGGTGGAAACGGATCGGTGGCGGCCAAACCATTGATGACCTGAGACACCGTTTTGTAGGGCTGAGCCGCCGGAGCCACCGCGCCGGGGACGCCGCTGAGGCCGGTTCCATTGCCGATCAGGACGCTAAATTCGCCGGCGGAAATGGTGGCGTTCTGGGTCTCCGCCCAAATCGGAGTGCCCCCGGTCGAAACGGTGTACAGACGGAAGGTCACCGCTCTATTGACCGGAGCAGAATTGCCAATCAAGACGCCGGAACTGTCTGTCACGCGGCCCTGATAACTCATGAGCGTAGGAACAACGGAAAGCTCGGCGGCGGCAAAAGAAGCGCTGAGCAACAAATTCAGCATGATTGAGGACGCTTTCATGGATGGGTAAAAATAAAGTTTGTTAAGAGTTTAAACAGCTGGCAGGGCTGGGGATTAGGGATTAGGGACGCTTAGATCAATGTCCCCCAGCTCGGAGATGCGACGCATGACAAAAGTTCCGCTGACATTCAAGTCGCGCTGACCGTTGAGCCCCCGGAGGGTCTCGGCATAAGTACCACCGAGAATGGTCGTCCCCCAGCCCTGCACCGAAGAGCCGTTCGGCGGTTCGGCCGTGAAAGAAAACCCGCAGGTGCGCCCGACTGTATAACTTTCATTGCCCGCAGGCAGAGTGCCTGAAAAGGAATCATTCAAGGAATCGTGGTCCGGGTGGTAGGTGTGTACAAAAGGATTGGTCGGATCTGTGTGCGGAACGCTGACGCTCCATGTCATCGTCGATCCTATGTCCAGCGACCCTTGCCCGGTCAGATAAGCCACGCCCGGCAGCTGGCAGGAAACATAGCGCCGCGGCTCTAGGCCTGACTGTGCCTTGTTCAGGATCCGGTCCTCGCTCACGCACAAACCCAGCGGCTGATTGGTCGTCGCCAGTTTACCGACAAAGACCTGCGAGAGCATTCGCGAGACTCTCTGGTTGTCGACATGGATGAGAAACACCAGCGGGAACGGTTGCGCCGTTTTGGTGCCCGTCACACCAGGAACCGTGCTGCCGACATCGGTGACCTCAGCCCGGGCAATCCAAAGGCCGGCAGGATTGGCCGGCAGCGCGCTGACGGGCAGCCGGACATCGGTCAGATTCGCCGAATCAGTGATACGAAGCACAGAGGCCCGGAAGGCTGCATTTTCAGTAAAGCTGGAACGATTCACCCCAAAATCCAGGTTGGCCCGGCCCGATCCACCCACTGTAATGGTGAATCCATCGCCCACTGGTGTTTCATCATAGGCGTTGGTCGTGCTGTTAAAGACCCGGCGCGTTAGCGCCACCCCGCCTGTCACCCCCGGCTGCCCAGCCGGGGCCGCTTCGGAAGATTCCAGCCGGACTCTCAAGGTGACATCCGTCGTCAGCCGATTGTTCACGCCCACCGTCATCGATGTCAGGGTGGCCCCGAAGGCCAGACCGGCGTGGGTGGGCAACTCGTATTCCACCGGAGCCGTGAAATCACTCGCCACCGCAGCCTCAAACCAGTAAGCCCGGTCTGGATTCAGCCGCTCCGCCCCCGCCTGCACCTGCATCGGATTGGTAGCACTCAACTCGCCGCCCACATATTTGTAGATCTTCGTTTCCGGTGCGAGCAAGGTGGTTGAGGCAGAAGGAAAACTCGCCAGATAGGTGCTCAACAGCGGCGAGGTCGTGTCGCCCGGGCCATACCCAGGCAGACCAATGAAATTGGCCCCCGATATCAGCCAGTCAGCCGAGGGCGGCAGCGCCAGCTGCTTGATCGTCACGGAAGTCGGAGCGCTGCAGCGAATCAAATACGAGGAATTGCCCAGCATCTGGGTCAGTTTCTGCTCGGCGGCGTCCGCGCGCTTCCACACCGTCCACTCTTCACTCGTCGGGGAAGGGGTTGAAGGCGACCCCGTGAAACCGGTCTGATCGGGATTGGGATTCCAGCGCCACACCTCATCCACCTGAGTGTAAGCGGCAAAAAGGTTGCCTACTGTGGTGTGAGTGGCGTCACCGGACAACCAGATTCCATTCCAGCCAGCAGCCAGCGTGTACGTTTTACTATACCATTGAGCCTGGGCCGTCGCCGACACCCCCAACAGCGTGAAAAGACAAATGAGAAATGATTTCATCGGGCCAAAAGGCGATAGTGAATGATTGAATCGGTAGTCGCCACATACAGACTGGTCAGCCCAGTCGTATTCGCAGTCAGTGAGGTCAGAGCCCCTACACTGGCTCCCGCCTCGGGCCGATCCAGCGTAAACGTGACCGGATCCCAGCTCTTAAGGTCAGAGGATGACTCAAGAGTGTAGCCTTTGCCGTAAAAGGAATAAAACTCGAGACGTGCGTAGTCAGCATGCTTCTCACGAATCTCAAGACTCAAAACTGAGGTCGCATCCAATGCATAGGTTCCGGAAAGGTATTCGTTCCAGTTGCTGACACCGTCACCATCGTAATCACCGTCACGGTCGAGCTTTGACAAGTCCCATCCGTTGAGACCTGCTGGTTCTCCCGCCTGATACTGTTGAGCTTCCTCCCAAGCGTCGGGCAGACCGTCACCATCGCTATCCACTCCCAGGGTCAAATCAAGCCGGCGTCGCGTCGATGGCTCCCCCGCCGTCTTCGGGCTATTCATCTCAATCGGCAGATAAGTTCGGCCCCCCATAGCCACTTTCAGGTTCAATGGCGAATTCTGTTCCAAGACCTGTGGGTGGTATGAGGTTGTAAAGGGGCGCCCCATGTCCATGCGCAGACGAACTTGGTAGTTGTAGTCCCCTGAAGGCACGTCAAAAAGCGGCTGCGGATCTAGCTCAGTGGAGCCAGCAAATGTGAGAACCGAAACGCCCCTGCCCGAGAGCAACATCCCATACTGGTCCCTTACATTACCATAAAGGGTGGAGTAAGGAGCCGGAGGGAAAGCCTGAAGGGGCAAAACCACGGATAACAACCCAAGGATCACCGCCGCTACTGAAGACTTGCAAAAGGATCTTTTCATGATCGTAAAATGCCCGGCTCGGAACGGTCCTCACCGACGAAAAAATCGTATGTAACGCCATCAAATTGTCACTTAAAAAGTGATGAAGCGGCCCAAAACAATGACGAAGCGGCCCGATCAGGATTGGTCCAATGCTTGACGCAAACGCAAAGCCGCCCGCCGACGCAGCTCCAAAGGCAGGGCCAGTCCCTCCACTTCCACCAAAACCTTCTCCCTCGACACCACCTGCAGCCGACGCACCGCGCCGAGGCGAATCATCATAGAACGATCCAATCGCATAAATAAATTAGGCGGTAATAACTCCTGCCACTGGGCCAGCGTCCGCCGAATAAAAGCTGGAGGCGCCCCCACCGCATGAACTCGCGTGAAATTCCCCTTCGCCTCAATACAAGCGATTGATCGCAACGGCACCAGACGTAACCGTCGATCTTCCGGCAGGCTGATCAAATCCTCCTCTTCCAGCGGCGTCGCGGCGGCTCGCTCCAGACTCGTCATTTCACCACCCACATCAATCGGCCTCCCCAGCCGGGCCAGAGCCATCGCCAACCGGTCGGGATGCACCGGTTTCAGCAGGTAATCGAGCGCATTCACCTCAAAGGCACGGACAGCAAATCGATCGAAGGCTGTCACAAAAATGATTCTGGGATTCGTGGTCAGCAGCGGCAACAACTCAAAACCGCTGGCCCTCGGCAGCTGGATGTCGAGGAAAATCAGATCTGGCGGGTCCTCGGCGCAAACCCGGGCTGCTTCTAACACATCGCCCGCCTCTCCGATGATCCGGACGTTCGGGTGAGCACCCAGCAGAGTGGCGAGGCGCTCGCGGGCGGGCGGCTCATCGTCGACCAGCACGGCTGTGATCAATGGTTTCATGAGACGACGGACTCCGCGGTGACCAAGCTGAGCGGCAACTCCAAGTGAACCATGACCGTACCATCGCGCAGTACAACTCGCGGTGCTGGCCCGGCATTCCCTGGGTAAAGCAATTCCAGCCGCCGACGCAAATTCTCCAACCCGCTGCCTCCCGCGTCATGGCGCGGCCGCGATGCCGGTTCTTCCACCCAGTACCCGGAATTGCTCACTTCCACCACCAGCGACCCCGCGCTCGAGACTTCAACCCGCAAGCTGATGCGCAATGGCGTCGGTGAAGTCTGATGGCCGTACTTCAACGCATTTTCAAGAAGGGGCTGCAAAATCACTCCGGGTACCATCAACTTCCGCGCCGCCGGATCAAGCCATGTCTCCACAACCAACGAATCGCGAAATCGCGCCTTTTCCACCGCCAGATAATTGACCAACGCCGCAAATTCTTCCTCCACCGGGACAAACATGTCGTGCCGGCTGCTGAGCGAATACCGGAAATAATCAGCCAGACTCTGCACCACCGGGGTTAGCTTCTCCGGATTGCGGTCCAGTCCGGCCAGTACCGTGTTGAACGCATTAAAAAGAAAATGCGGCGACACTTGGGCCCGCAACATCTTGAGCTCAGCCTCCCGCACCGCCGTTTCGGCCCGGGCCAGAGCCAAGAGCCGCTCCCTCGAAGCCAAATGGTCTTTGATCCAGAAATATAAAAAACTCCACGAACAGTACACCAAGCTCCGAGGGTAAAACAAACCCGCCATCGGGTTCTTCAACGGCAGATGTAAAAATGTCCCATTGATGAAATCCCAGAGCAGCCCGTCCAAAAATCCAGCGACCAAACAAATAAACAAGACCCAGCCCGCCAGTCGCACCGGCCGCCCCGGTGACAATCCCAGTCGCTTGTAAGCCTGCCGCATGCCCATCGTCATCAAGACCCCCAGCGGCTCACGAAACAACGTCATGCACACGACATAAGTGACGGAGGAAAACGCAGCTAACTTAAACGGAAAACCGAAAATGACAAAAACCAACCATCCTCCGATTTGGAAACGCCAAAACAGAGGAATCCGGACCAGCCGGTCAGAAAATGGACGGATGACACGCATATAAAATACCGGCCGCCCCCCAGCTCGCACCGGACCGTCCTATCGTGCCTCATCCCCGGCTACCGTCCAGCCCGATCACACCTGATCCATCACGGCTCCGGCTCTAATAACCACCCCGCCGGCCCGGCACATTCGTCCAAATACTCCTGCAAAATCACCGCCGCCGCCGCCTGATCAATAATCGGCCGGTGCGTCTTCGTTTTGCGGCCGGCCGCACGTAACTGCTCAGTCGCCGTCACCGTGGTTAAGCTTTCATCTCGCAAATGAATCGGAATGTCCGCAGAAATCAACGGACGCAATTTGTTCAAAAAACCACGCACCCGTTCCGCCGCCGTCCCCTCCGATCCGTCCATTCGCAACGGCCACCCCAACACCACCGCCGTCACCCCGCGCCCGCGTACGACTTCCGGAATGCGCACCAACGCTTGCGCCTCCGCCACCGTCTCCAATGGATGCGCCAGCATCCCCAGCTCATCACTCAACGCGAGCCCCACCCGAACCGTCCCATGATCGATGCCAAGAATCCTCATACCCCTGAAGGAAAACACAAAGAATCAATCTGGCATCGCTTTTCCTTCATGCCCCATCCGCTTTTCTAAACCACGCCCGCACTCCATGCCCCCAATCCCCTCCGCACTTCGTAATCTTTCAAGCCGTTTCAATTTGAGGCTTGCGTCTTCTTTAAATTCTATTAAGTATTGAAATCCGCAAAATTATATTCTCCTGACTATTCAGTTCTTTTAATTATGAAAACGTCTCTTATGTCGCTCCGGTTGACGGGGTCGTGTCTGGCTACGGCGGCCCTTCTGGGGTCGGCTTGGGCACAGACGTCACCGGTGGCTGCCCAGCCGGGCGAGCCTGTGGAAGCCGCACCGGCAGCGGGCCAGCCCCCGCCTAATCCTGATGAATACCCGAAGATGGAGGATGTGTTGCGCGACTTTGCGCCGGTTCTTTCGACGAATGACGGGGCGCGCGGATTTTACCGGCTGTGGCGCCGGGAGAAGGACCAGCAGCTGTTGGCTGAGCTTCCCAAAGATTTCGCGAACCAGAAGCACTTTATTGCTCTGACGGTGGCCAGCGGCGAAAG
>JALRGB010000193.1 GCA_023253575.1 Verrucomicrobiales bacterium | reverse complement strand
AGCGGCATGACCCGCCGCCAAGCTTCAGCGGCCGGCCCCCGCCGGCCGCCCAACGCAGCCATCATCAAAATCGGCACCGAAAATGTCCGGTCCCGTCCGTACCGCCCCGCTATCTTTTCTGCCAGCACCGCCGGCTCCAGCGAGCCACAATGCGCCTCAATCCAGCGCGCCGACCGGTCCGCACACCGCCCCTCAAACCCGCACGCTCCAAAGGCCGCCCACACCAGCACGCTGGTCGAGAGATTAGAAAAACTCAGCGTCGTATCACCATGCCCGCCGTCCGCATTTTGCGTTCTCTCCAGCCAGCGCCGCCCTTGGTCGATGCGGTGGGCGTGTGTTTCCGGATCAATCAACGCCAGCGCCGTCATGGCCGTGGCCGTGGACAGCGCAGAGGCCGAGAGCCCACCCTCCCAATGACCGGCGGGAGTGCGTTGATCAAGCAGATAGCGGCGAGCCGCCTCATGCGCTTCAGCAATGTCAGCAAGGAGCATCAAGGCGACCGACTGAACACCACTCCCGCCAAATGAAAACCCTATTCTCACACCGGTGAGCGGCGGCCAACCAGACCAGCCGCCTCACCAGCAATGGCGACAACGAGCCGCTGTCAGGGCAAGTTCCTCCAAAAAGCGGGTATTTTTCTTAAAATCGCCACAATTTTTACGTGACGAGTGGGTTCTTTAAGATGTATTAGTTTTGTTCAATGGTGAACGGGATGCATATTGCAGTGTTGATGGGTGGACCGGGGAGTGAGCGTCATGTGTCGCTCCGCTCGGCCGAGGGGGTTGCCGCGGCGCTGGCAAAGGGCGGAGCGACGGTGACTTCCGTTGATGTGACGGGGCCGGACTTTGAACTCCCAGTGGGGGTGGACATGGTATTTAACTGTATTCACGGCACTTTTGGGGAGGACGGTGCCTTACAGCAGCTATTGGAGCGTCGGGGCATCCGCTACACGGGAGCACGCGCGACCAGCAGCGAACGGGCTTTTGACAAGGTGATCAGCAAAAAGCTGTTCATTGAAAATGATGTGCCGACCCCTCCCTTTGAGGCAATTTCTCTGAGCCGCGGACAAAAACCCACGATGGCAGTGCCCATGGTCATGAAACCACCGCGCGAAGGCAGCAGTGTGGGGGTCCACATTATTCATGATGCGGCAGCCATTCCACAGGCATTAGAAGATCTGCGAACCTATGGGGACACCGTGCTCGTGGAAAAATTCATCCGCGGTCGCGAACTCACCGTTGGCATCTTGGGTGGCGAACCGCTGCCCGTCATTCACATCCGCCCACGCGACGGATTCTATGACATGAATAACAAATACCCTTGGCTGGGCGGAGGCGGAGGCAGCGACTATCTGTGCCCCGCTGATATCTCTCCCGCCGCCACCCAGAAAACTCAGGCCGCCGCCCTGCGCGCCCACCGCGCTCTGGGCGTGGAAATCTACAGCCGCGTCGACGTCATCCTCGACGATATGGACAACCCTTGGGTCCTCGAGGTCAATACCATCCCCGGCATGACGGAAACCAGCCTCCTGCCGAAGGCCGCCGCGGCCGCCGGCATCGACTACCCATCACTCTGCGCCCGCATCGTCCACCTCTCACGCACTTGCCCGCCGTGAACATCTCGCGCCATCATCTCTTGGGACGACTGCTGTCATGGTTGCCAGGCAAGGGCTCCACTCCGGGCAATTTTCAACGACGCCGCAGCAGCCCCGGCCGCCGTCGCCCCGTGCCGCGCGGCAGCCATGTGCTCGATGTCCTCGTCAAATCAACCCGCCAACAGCAACTGGAACGCTCCCAGCGCTGGCGGCGCGGCCTGAAATGGGGAGGACTCATCGCGGCCACGGTCGCCCTCGCCGCCAGCAGCCATCAAGCCGTAGCGCGGTATTTTTGGCAAAACCCTGAATTTCAACTCGCCAGCAGCGCAGAAATCAGGACTAACGGCACCCTGACGCACGACGACATCATGCGCGCGGCGGAGCTGACGGAAACGACTCACATTTATGCGGTCGACCTGCGGATAGCCCGCGAAAAACTGGAAGCGCTGCCGAACGTGCGCCACGCCACCGTCGAACGCGAGCTACCCGGACGCCTCGTGATTGAGATCGACGAGCGGCTGCCCGTCATGTGGTTATCCTGCGACCAGCCGTCGCTCCAGCCATTCACCACCAATTCCGCCCAAGGGGCGTGCCTACTTGACGAAGACGGCCACCTTTTTGTATGCCGTGAGTTGCGCACCGAATTGATGCGACTGCCCGTCTTGCACCTGCGCCGCCTACCCAACTCCCAGCCCGGAGTGCAGCTAAATTCTGCCGCCGTCCAGACCGGCCTCGACCTGCTCACGCACTTGCGCCATGCCTTCGGCTCCCGGGCTCTGGACGTCGTGGAAATCGACGCCCCAAATGACTGGTCCCTCGTGGCCAAATTCACCAATGACCTTTCGGTGACCTTCGGTTATGATGAGCTGGGTCAGCAAATCGATCGCCTGCTGAAAGTGATCGACCACTCGTCTGAACGCAACTTACGCCTTGGCACCGTGAACATGCTGCCACGCAAAAACGTACCCGTCACCTTCCTCGAAGATGCCGTCGTGCCGGTCACCGCCGGCCCGCCTGATCTGAATGGGGTCACTCTGCCCGTTTCCAGCCGCCCTACCGCGCCGCGCCCCACCGCCGCCAGCGAGGAGGCCGCCCAGCTCGAAGCCATCCTTGGTGGCGGCCGCTAGACATTTTTCTGCTCCCACGCTCCCTTCGCTCCACTCCGTTCATCGCTCACTTCGTCACATGGCCCAATCGACAATTTACGCAGGCCTAGAAATCGGCACCTCAAAGATCTGTCTCGTCGTTGGCGAGGCCCGGTCCGATGGAGCCATCAAAATTCTGGGCGTAGGCCAAGCCCCGTCGCGCGGTGTGCGCAAAGGCGAGATCGTGGATTTCGAGACCGCCAAGACCTGCCTTCATGATGCCCTCGTGCGGGCCGAGCAGCGCAGTGACGTCATGATCCAGAACGTCATCCTTTCGGTGACCGGTCCGCATATTGAATCCCTCAACAACCGCGGCCGCCTAAGTATCCCGGAGGATCAGAGCGAAATCACTGAGGATGACCTCGCTGAAATCAAGGAGATTGCGCGCGATGTCGCCATTCCCGAACAGAACGTCTTCCTGCACAGCATGATTCGACATTATATTGTCGACGGTCAGGACAAAGTCATCAATCCAGTTGGCATGCTCGGCCGCAAGCTCGAGGCCGACTATCACATTATCCACGGGATTCGAAACCGCATTCAAAACACGATCCGCTGCGTCCAAGAAATCCCGTTGCAGGTGGAACAAGTCGTTTTCGCGCCGGTGGCGGCCGCCATGATTGTCCTCAACCGCCAGGCCAAGGAGCAAGGGGCGCTGCTGGTCGATATTGGCGGCGGCACTACCGATTACGTACTGTATGCCGACGGGGCGATCGCCCAGAGCGGCAGTCTTGGGTTAGGCGGCGACCACCTGACCAACGATCTGGCGCTGGTGCTGAAGGTCCCCCTTTCTCGCGCTGAAAAGCTCAAACTCGAAGAAGGCAGTTGTCTACTCGATCCCTCGGCGATTGAAGGCAGAGTCATGCTTGAGGGCGATGCTCATTTTGTCGGTCGCAGTGTCGAGCGTGAAATGCTCAACGGCGTTCTGGCTAGCCGGTTGACTGAGATTTTCGGACTGGTGCGCCGCCGTCTGGAAAAAGGAGACGGACTGACCCGTTGTGCGGCGGGCGTCTTCCTGACCGGCGGGACCAGCCTCCTTCCCGGTGTGGCCACTCTGGCCGAAGAAGTACTCGGACTGCCCGTTCATCGTCCGAGCACTGCTCCCATCAGCGGCCTGACCGCTACCTTCGAGAACCCACAATATGCCACGCCGATCGGCCTCATCCGCTATGCGCAAATCCTCGAAAGCGAGCGCCCGCGCCGCTCGCCACTCTCCAAACTCGCCGGCACCGTCGGCTCATTTTTCTCTGGAGTTAAACACTGAAGCGGTTTCTTCTCCGGATAACGGCCCCCCTCAAAGCCCCGACGCGCCCATGATTGAATTTGATCTCGCCAGCCAGCAGCCCTCAGCTAACCGCCCACCGTTTCCCGTCACCGTCATTGGACTGGGCGGGGCGGGCACCAACATTCTCGATACCATCGCCCTCGAGGGGTTGCCCGGCGCCCAGCTGGTCGCGCTGAATACCGATGCCCGAGCCCTGCAAAGCTCCATGCTCGGCGTGAAGCTGCAACTCGGCACCGAACTCACCCGCGGCCTTGGCACCGGCGGAGACCCCGATCTCGGAGCCGAAGCCGTCCGCGCCAGCGAACACGCCATCCGCGAAGAAATCCAAGGCCAAAAAATGGTGTTTTTGTGCACGGGACTAGGCGGTGGTACCGGCTCTGGAGCCGCCCCGGTGGTCGCCCGCATGGCCCGCGCCGAAGGAGCCTTTGTCGTCGTCTTTGCTGTAATGCCTTTCGCCTTCGAAGGACGCCGCAGACTTCGTCAAGCCGAGGAAGCTCTGGCTTCTCTCCGCGCCGAGGCCGACGCCCTTGTCACTTTTGACAATGACCGCATGGGTGAGGTCGTCCTTCCCAAAAAAGGAATCCACGAAGCCTTCGCCGCCGCCGACAAAATCGTCAGCCAGAGCATCCGGGCCATCATCAACCTCGTCAACGCCCCGGGCCTGATCCGGATCGGGCTCGATGAATTGATCGCCGCCGTCGGCCCCGGAGATTCCCGCTGCCTGTTCGGTCATGGCTCGGCCAAAGGCACCAACCGCGTCTCCGAAGCCCTCGCCGCCGCCCTCAAAAGCCCGCTGCTCCACAAGGGCGAATTGCGCGACAAAGCCCGCAGCGTTCTCGTGCACGTCTGCGGCGGACCCCATACCACATTCGCCGAAGTCCAAGACCTGATGCGCGAACTCAACGAAGGTCACCTCCACGAAGACACCAAAATCCTCTTCGGCACCGGCGTCGACCCGTCCATGGGCGACCAGTTGAGTATCACCTTGCTGACTTCCATTTTCCCGGAAGAAGTCCATCCACCCAGCCCCGCCCAAGAACCTCCAGGTTCTTCACGCGCCCCCGTCGCCCCAGCTCCAGCTCCAGTCGCCCCCGCTCCAGTCGCCGTCGCCCCAGCTCCAGTCGCCGTCGCCCCCGCTCCAGTCGCCGTCGCCCCCGC
>JALRGB010000087.1 GCA_023253575.1 Verrucomicrobiales bacterium | reverse complement strand
TCCATGGCCTACACACGCTGCCGGAGGCGGGTCATCGATGGAATTAATCCACCCCGGACTGGACAACAACCTCGGCGGTTCATGGCGTAGCTCACCGGGCCCTGGCTCGGCCAGCAATTCGATTACGTTAATCAAGCCCGGAGACGCGGGCTGGGCGTTCCGCCCGGGCACCAGCGAAGCCTCCGACCCGATCACAGCTTGGCGACAGCCTGACTTCATCCAGGACCCATCATGGTCATCCGTGACCATGCCTCTCGGTTACGGCGACCCTAACATAAAAACCGACTTACTCTCCCCGCCATGGAACGAGCCGCCCATGCAGTTGAATTACATTTCCGTCTTTTTGCGAAAATCATTCGTCATCCCAGGCGCCACCCTACCCACCCAACTGCGCATCCGCGTCAGCGTAGATGACGGCTGCATCGTCTGGATCAATGGCATGCTCGCAGGACGCGCCAACATCTCCGGGGTCGACGAAAAACCATACAACGCCGGCATGCTCGATCCCGCTGGTCTGCCGCCCGGCGCCACCAGCCACGAAGCCGTCACCGCCGCCGGTCTGCCCGTCTGGCAGGACATGATCATCAACACCGCCGCCGCCGGCCTCAAACCCGGCGTGAATACCATCGCCATCCACGCATTTAATGAAGCAACCGGCAGCAGTGACTTCAATGTCGATGCCCAAGTCCTCGGCGAATACGCCCCGCTACCGACGCCGGGCCAGATGAATGCCAATTATTCAACCGAAGCCCCGCCGCAAATACGTCAGGTCACCCACACCCCGCGGCAACCCGTGGCCGGAGATCCCGTCATCATCACCGCACGCATCTCCGACCCCGACGGCGTGGCCAGAGCCCACCTGAGCTACCAAATCGTAGAGCCAGGTACCTACATTCGCAAAAAAGACCCCGCTTATGCCACCAATTGGGTAGAACTGGCCATGGTGGATGATGGCACCGCCGGCGACACCACCAGCGGAGACGGCGTCTTCGCCGCCACCCTACCGCCGACCGTGCAAGTCCACCGCCGCCTCGTGCGCTACCGGATCACCGCCGCCGATAACCGCAATCAGTCAGTCCAAACACCCTACGCCGACGACGCGAGCCCGAATTTTGCCTACTTCTGCTACAATGGTATTCCATCATGGGCAGGCGCCTTCCGCCCAGGGGCCGCCGGCCAGCCCGGCGTCGTCCAACAGTTTCCCGAAAACTTGATGCGACAACGCCCCGCCTACCACCTCGTCGCCAATCAAACCGACGTCACCAATAGCCAGTACTCCAGCAGTCAAGACACCATCCGCATGCAAGGGACTTTCATCTACGAAGATCAAGTCCTCGATCATATCACATTCCACAATCGCGGCGAATTCTCGACCTACGTCTCAGGTAAAAATAAGTGGCGCATGCACTTCAACCGCACCCGGGAATTGCAACCCAAAGACGACTGGGGCCGGCCCTACAAAGAAACCTGGGGCGACCTGAATCTAAATGGCGGCTCTGCCCCGTGGATCGCCGCCAACCGAGGGATGGCCGGCCTCGAAGAACGCCTGTCATTCCGCCTCTACGAACTGGCCGGCGTGCCGTCATCCAAAACCCACTCCGCAAGCTTGCGCGTCATCGACAACGCGGTCGAGGCCGCCGATCCCGCCGCCATCAACATCACGGACCCATCACTCGGCTCAGGACGGGCCTACGCCGGTCAGTACTCCGGCGATTTCTGGGGGCAATACACCGCCATCGAGAGCCCCGACGGTTCGTTCCTCAATGAACGCGGGCTCGCCGATGGCAATATTTACAAAATTGAACAAGGCGGCACCGGTACCGGTGACAAGAAAAATCAAGCTATCGGCCAACCCGCCACCGTCGCCGACTGGACAGATTTTTCCACCAAGTCAGCCCGAACCCAACCGGAATCATGGTGGCGGGAAAACCTCGATGTGCAGGCGTATTACGGGTTTCGCGCTGTCAGCCGCATCGTAGGCAATGTCGACATGCGCGACGGCTGGAATCATTACTTCTACCACGCACCCGTCGGCGGATGGAAACCGATCCCCTGGGACCTCGATATGATGTTCGTCGGCCGCCGCCACCAAAGCGCCAGCGGCGCTATCACCCAAGACCGATGCATCACCATCCCCGCACTCGACATCGAAAAACGCAACCGCAGCCGTGAATTCCTCGACTTGCTCGTGGCCGACCGCACACCCAACGGCGGACAGATCGGACAACTCGTGGATGAATTCGTCCAACTGATCAATCCCCAAGATCAACCGCAAACGTGGGCCGATATCGATGCTGCCATGTGGAATTTCCACCCCCGCACCGCCGGCTCACCGTCGACCCCGCCCGCGACCGCCTCCGACAGCAATCACAAAGGTAACTTTTATTACAGCAAATTCACCTTCAATGCCGCCGGCGGCGCCTATACCCGCTGGCTCCGCCGCCCAGACTTCACCGGCACTGCCGAGCATGAAGATTTCATGAAGTACTTGCTCGATTATATGACCGACACGTACACCGGCACCACCGCCTGGGCCGTGAACAATGGGAATCAGCTGGGTTACGGTTACGAATACCTCAAGCTTGAAGCCCGTGACCCGGCCATTCCCGAGCGTCCCGTCATCACCTACGCCGGCGCACCAGCCTTCCCCGCCAATGGCCTGCGCTTCCAGTCGTCCGCCTTCGCTGACCCTCAAGGAACAGAGACTTTCGGGGCACTGCAGTGGCGCCTCGCCGACATCACCGCCCCCGGCCTCGCCGGATTCGAGCCCGGCACTCCTCGACACTACGAGGTCGAACCAGACTGGACATCGCCAGAGATCACGACGTTTGCCAACGAAATCACCATACCCGTCTCAGCCACCTATCCCGGACGCACCTACCGCGCCCGCGTTCGCCACCGCGACACCACCGGTCGATGGAGCCATTGGTCATTGCCAGTCCAGTATGTCGCCACCGCCCCGGACGTGACGGTTTATACCAACAGCTTGGTCATCTCCGAAATCATGTACCACCCGGTTCCAGCCACTCAGGACGAAATCACCATGGGTTTCACCGACGATGACTTCGAATTCGTGGAAATCTTTAATCCCTCCGCCACCACCATCGACCTGACAGACATTCGCTTCACCAAAGGAATCGACTTCAACTTTGCCCCCGGCACTCAGCTCGCTCCCGGCGCCTACCTGCTCGTCGTGCGCAACGTGGCCGGTTTCACCCACCGCTACGGATCCAACCACTCCATCGCCGGTAGCTACGGACCCGATCAACTCCGGAATTCCGGCGAGGAAATCAAACTTTCCTATGGCGCCGGAACAACCATCCATAGTCTCAGCTACCTCGACACCACCCCGTGGCCGACCGCCGCCGACGGCACCGGGCCAAGCCTGCAGCTGATCACCCCTGAAACACGCCCAGATCACTCGCTGCCACAAAATTGGCAGGCCAGCACCGCCCCCCATGGATCACCCGGCGGGCCCGACTACACCAATGAGAACGTGACCTTCGCCGTCTGGGCCGCCCAACTCGGTCTCCCCGCCGATCCCAACGCCGACTCAGATGACGACGGCTCGTCTAATAAACTCGAATACGCCCTGGCCACCGATCCGAAAAATCCGCTCTCCTTCCCGTCCCCCACCGCGGCCACCGAAAACATCGAGGTCAATGGCACCACTAGCCTCTACGCCACCCTTAGCTTCATTCGCCGCACGAACACCGCGGAAGCCGGGCCCATCGCCGAATTCTCCACCCACCTCGGATCATGGACAGCCGCCGGCGCCCGCCTGCGCGCCGAGGTCATCGCCCCAAGTGTCGTCCGAGAGACTTGGCGCGCCGCTGAACCCGTCACCTCGCAAACAGGTGGCTTCGGCCGCGTCCGCGTCCCGTAACCGTAAACCCGCTCCCCAACCCTACGCCCGAACGCTGCTGGCCCCAAAACAGCCACCACACACCGGAACCCCATCCCCCGTAAAACACTCCAGAACCAGCAGGCTGGCCACCGCCCCCCCTGTTGTCCTGCACCCGCCACCATGCTTCGTCATTTCATTCTCGGCACTGCCGGTCACATCGATCATGGCAAAAGCACGCTGGTGCGTGTTCTGACCGGCACCGACCCCGACCGGTTGCCAGAAGAGCGGCAGCGCGGCATGACAATCGAACTCGGTTTCGCCCATTTTGAAATCGTCGATCCTGAGGAAAACGACCTGCGTTTGAGTTTGGGGGTGGTGGATGTACCGGGTCATGCCGACTTTGTCCGCAACATGGTGGCCGGGGTGGCAGCTCTCGATGTCGCCCTTTTTATTGTGGCGGCCGATGACGGATGGATGCCGCAATCTGAAGAACACCTGCAGATCCTCAGTTATCTGGGTGTGACGCGCGCGGTCATCGCCCTGACCAAGGCCGACCTCGCGGAAGACCTCGGATTCGCCGTGGAAATGCTCCGCGAGGAGGTGCGTGGCAGCTTTCTGGAACAGGCCCCCATCGTACCGGTGGCCGCCCTGCAGGGGCGCGGCTTGGAGGAACTGCGAGCCGCCCTGGCCGGCGTGCTTCGCGATGCCCCACCCCCGCTCGATATCGGGAAACCGCGACTGCATGTGGACCGGGCATTTTCTCCGGTGGGCGTGGGCACCGTGGTCACGGGCACGCTGATCGGCGGAGCGCTCGCCGGCGGAGCTGAAGCCGTCATCCAACCGCAAGGCCTGACCACCCACCTGCGCTCGGTCCAATCGCATGGCTCCACCAAAGATCACGCCCGCCCGGGCATGCGCACCGCCCTCAACCTCACCGATATCCCGCTGGCCACCCGGGATAAAAAATACGGTATCACTCGTGGTAATACCGTCACCGTAGCCCGGCTCGGCAGCCCAGGCTTAGCCGTCGACGTGAAACTAGAAAAATCCCTGCGCCCCGTGCCCGGCCAACCAGGATTCACCCGCCCACTCCGCACCGGCCAGAAAATCCACCTTCACCACGGATCCGCCAGCTACGAGGCCCGCCTCCACCTGCTGGGAACTCGCGCCATCGCCCCCGGGGATACCGCCATCGCCGAAGTCCGCTTCACCTCGCCCGTCCACACGCTGGCCGGCGACCGCTTCGTGCTGCGCGACTGGTCAAAACAATTTACCATCGGCGGTGGCATCGTGCTGGAAGCCGCCGCCGTCCCGTCACGCTTCCGCAAACCAGCCCAGCGAGCATTTCTCGCCGCACGCGCCGCCGCCCCCGACGACGCCGCCGCGGCCCTCACCGCCGTCCTAGTCCGCGATCGCGCCGTCCCCCGCGAAGGCGTGCTCCACCAATCCAACTTCAGCGAAGCCGAAGTGCGCAAAGCCGTCGACGGAATGATCAAATCCAAAAGCGCCCTGATCGAGGCGGGCTGGCTACTGGAAATGACCTGGTGGACGGAAATCGTCTCGCTAGCCGCCCAAGCCATCGAATCCCACCACGCCAGCCACCCGGAAACCACCGGCCTGCCAGTCAGCGCGCTGCGCGCCCACCTCCGACGCCACCTTCCCAAAGCTAGGCTCTTCGACACCCTGCTCACTCACCTCGGACGGCATGGTTTCACCCAAGAAGGAGACGCCCTGAAAAAGGCGGCCCATCAAGCCGTACTCCCACCAGCCATGGCCGAAGCCGGCCGCCGCCTGCTCGCTGCCCTGAAAGCAAGTCCGCTGGATCCTCCCAATCCCAAGGAACTCGCACCCACCCCCAATGACCAGAAAGTCCTGAAGTTTCTCATCCAAGCCGGTGAGGCCGTCGCCCTCGATGAAAAAGCCGTCATGGCTCGCGATGCCTACGAATCTCTCCGCACCGCGATCCTAGCCAGCCTGAAATCACGCGGCCAAGCCACCGCCAGCGAACTGCGCGAAGACACCCAAACCACCCGCCGCTTCCTCATTCCTCTCCTAGAAAAACTCGATCGCGAAGGTGTCACCCGCCGCCAAGGCGATTATCGCACGCTTCGCTGAACCCGGCTCAGCACGACAGACGTCAAAGCCTCTCACGACACACACCCCGCCCCGCCGCTGCCGCCGGAACGCCCGGAGCCCATACGCCGCAGTCGCGAGCGGATTGACGGGCGCACGGAAATCCCTCAAGCTGCAAAAATGAAATATCCCTCGATTTTATGGGCCGTGCTGACGGGCTGGCTGGCGTGGCCAGTCTCCAGATGCGAAGCCGGCGTGGTGCCGGGCACAGCCGAAACAATCAAGACCGGCGCCATCACCGATGGATTCCCGGATTTCATCGGCCCAGGATTCATGAACGGGGCCGTGACCGGCACTCTCAAAGCCGCGAACCTCAATGGCGCCAGCTCGACTTTGTCCCCGCCCGCCGCCGCCCTGATCGTGGTGGAAGCCACCACCACCGCCGGACTGCCATGGCTCGCTGTCTCCAGCGGTGCGCAGATGCCGTCGACCGCCAATTCCGGAACCTCCATCAACTTCACCGGTCCAGCTGACCAGGCCGCCCGCGACCGCATCGCCAATACTGGGTTCCATGGCCCCAACGAATGGTCACTGCAACTGACCACCCTCATCCCAGGCGCCACCTACAGAATACAGCTGCTGACCGTCGATGGCTTCGCCGCTCCCCCAGGACGGAATTTCGACATCCTCGTCGATGGCGTCCTCGTCTTCGACAATTTTAATCCTCCGGGACTCGGACAAGACCCGTTCTCTGGCATTGCCCAGTTCGAGGCCGTCGCCGCCGCCGACGGCCGACTCACCATCAGCACCGCCGCCGGCACCACCGCCGTGTCGGCCGACGCCAATCCCTACCTCTGCGCCTTGGCCGTCACCCAGATCACCACCGATCCGAGACCGCCGGTCCTCAGCCGTCAGCCGTCAGCCGTCAGCCGCGGCGCTGGCGATCCCGCCACCGTCAGCGTGATGGCCGCTGGCAGCACCCCGCTGGCCTACCAGTGGCTGCGCGACGGACTTCCCATCGCCGGAGCCACGTCAGCCACACTCGATTTCCCCGCCCTCACGCTCGAAAATGCCGGGGCCTACCGATGCCGCGTGACCAATGCCTTCGGCGAAATCTTATCCGATCCCGCCGCGATCGACGTGTTTGCCCAGCCTGCAGGCCTGCTCTCGCAAGTGCGCGGGTGGTGGCGGTTCGACGAAACGGCGGGTGAAAGCGCCACCGACGCCTCCGCGTATGGCAACCATGGGACACTCGTCAATTTCCCTCCCTCCGGCCAGTGGGTCGCAGGCCGAACCGGCGGAGCGTTGCAATTTGGCGGTCCCGCCGGCCGCGACTTTGTCCGGGTCCCACAATATCTGATCCCTCGCCGCACCATGACGGTTTCGGCGTGGGTCTGGGCCGACTCCCGCCCCGCTTGGGCTAGCATCGCCAAAACGTGGCTGCACACGGGCGCCTCCAGCTTCCGCTTCGGCCTGCAAGAAGCCACCGGCAGCCTGAGCACGTTCCTGCAAACCACTCCCGGCACCCAAATTACCAGCCGTGAAACCGGACCGCTGCCAACCGGCAGCTGGCAACATGTCGCCTTTACCGCCGACGGTTCCACCCTGCGGATCTTCCGAAATGGCTCTTTAACCAGCACCCAGCCGTACTCCGGCGCTCTCGCTTCCTCCGATCTGGGACCGCTCGGCATCGGCGCCCGCCTCAATGCCGCCGGCACCGAGGTTAATCCGGGTACCCCAGGCTACTGGCACGGGAAAATCGATGACCTCGCCATCTGGTCCCGCGCCCTGAATCCCGCCGAAATCAGCGCTATCCACCAAGGCGGCCTGACCGGGCTCAGCCTGGCCGAAATCGATACCACCCC
>JALRGB010000055.1 GCA_023253575.1 Verrucomicrobiales bacterium | reverse complement strand
GGGCTGGGTTCAGCGATATATGAGCGTGGCACTGGGGGTGGCGGTGGTGACCGCCGGGGTTGGGTGCGGGCTGATGCGCCGCCGTCCGGCGGCTTCTGATGGCAGCCTCGGGCGAGACATGCGGGAGGGGCGTCGGCCGATGGGGCAGGTGACGATGGTGGATACGGAGCGTGGGTTTGTGCTGGTGCGTTCGCCTTTGGCGGCGCAGGTGGCGGCTGAGAGTCGGCTGGTGATCCGGGCCGGGGAGGAGGCTGGAAGCACGGCGCAGCTCAAGGTGTCGCCAGAGCGGAAGCGAAACATGATAGCGGCCGACATTCTGGAGGGAGTGCCGGTGGTAGGAGCGGTGGTTTTTTTTCCGACGACGGAAAAAGTCGTTTCGACCGAGCCTCCGCGATTGGAGGCGTACGTGGGGGGTGGCGGTTCTGGCGGGGCGGTGGCCGGTGGGAGCGGTGCAGACGGGTCATTGGCTGAAGACGACTTGCCGCCGTTAGGGGAGCCATCGGGGCCAGTTGAGCAAGTGCCTGATTTTCCGGATCTTGAGTTGCCGGGCGAATTGCCTTTGTAACGCCGCGAAAATCTCTCGCTCCCATCGACTGGCACGTTTATAGCGACTATTAGCTATGCTGCAGGGAAAGACTATTGCCGTGACCATGCCCGCCTACTGGGCGGAAAAAACTGTTGCCAAGACTGTGGGCGATATCCCTCGTGATCTTGTCGACCACATTATTCTGGTGGATGACTGTTCTAAAGATCGCACTGTGGAAGTGGCGCAGGGGCTGGGGATCACGGTTTTGCGGAACGAGACCAACTTGAATTATGGTGGCAACGTCAAGCGGTGCTTGCAGGCGGGACTGGATGCCGGGGCTGATATTGTTGTACTACTACATCCTGATTATCAATATACGCCAAAGCTTGTGCCATCGATGGCGGCCATGTTGGCGACGGGTTTTTACGATCTTTGTCTGGCGTCGAGAACCAGTGGGCGCGGAGCTCTGAGTGGCGGGATGCCGGTTTGGCGGTATCTGGCGAATTGGGGGCTGACCAATTTTATGAGTGTGGCGATGGGGACGCACCACACGGAGTACCATACTGGGTATCGTGCTTATTCGCGTCGGCTTCTGGAGACGGTGCCCTTTCATTCATTTCGAAATGATTTTATTTTCGACAACGAGATGTTTGTGGCGTGTTTACGTGCTGGATTGCCGACGTGTGAAGTGACCTGTCCGACCAGTTACGAGACGGATGCGAGTTCGATTCCGTTCAAGAAGGCGGTGATTTATGGTTTGCAGTGTGTGCGGCTTTCGCTGGAGCATCTGGTATGGCGGGTCCAGACACGGGCGTTAGGAACGCGGGTGGTGCCACCCGACCGGGCTTAAGGGCTTAAGTATGGAGGTGGGCGTGTTGGCCCGTCCCGGCGATGGCGAGTGGTCTGCGACGACGGCTAATCGTGTGATACGCCACTCGTTAGCGATCAAAAAATTATGTCATTTCTGGGCGGTGGTCCGATCGTTTTTTGATCGTTATCGGGCCGTGTCTAGACCGTTTTTTTAAGCGCGCAGGGTGGAGCGCAGCCAGTCTCGTCCACGGGCGACGAGCTGATCGAGGTCGATTTCGGGCAAGGAATCCGAGGCGTGGCGGGCGACGGAGTTCAGCTCACGTTTAGCGTGGCGGCTG
>JALRGB010000696.1 GCA_023253575.1 Verrucomicrobiales bacterium | reverse complement strand
GAGGGGTGTGGAAATCGAAACCGCGGCGTCAGGTTCCCCCTGAGTTACCCGGAGCGGCTGGAGCGGCTGTGGCAGCTGTGGCGACGGAATCACCGGCGCCGCCGGCTGGGCCTGCAGCGTGACGCGATCCGGCCGGACCTTGACGGGTCCGGCCGGCGGCGGTGTCGACTGATTTCCGGCTGGGGCCGGCGGGACTTAGGGGACTGGGGTGGTGGCGGGAGTGAGCAGCAGGGCGCGGGTCACTCCGTTTTTCGTGCCGGTGGCGGCGATTTGGCCCACGTTGTTGAGGCCGGCCATGGAGAGGATGTTCCATCCGGCGCCGGTCACGGGGTCGAGAGATTGTTGAACGGGGTAGGGGATGCCTTGGCGCCAGACGATGAGTGTGACGGGTCCGATGACGTCCCAGGTGCCTGGGGTGCCATAGTAGCTGGTGCCGAGAATCTCGCCGCGAGTATTGATGGCGGTGGCAGATCCGTAATTATGACCGGGGAGCACCGGCAACGTATTGACGACGTAACCGGCTGGGGTGGCGGTCCACTTGACGGGGATCGAGGAGAACGGAGGATGGCCATCGCCGACCACGTCGCCGAGATCATTCAGGCCGTTGCCCAAGCTGCTCCAGAATTCCGGAAGGCTGGGGAGAACTTGCATCGGCCGCGGCGCGACGTGAGTCCAGAAGGTTGCGGTATTCGACTGGCCCGCAGCGGTGGTGTATCCTGTGGCTTGTCCGTTGGCATTAAAGGCCATGGGAATGCCGTTGCCCCCCATGATCGTCTGCGTGTACGTGCCGGCTTTTTTCGGGTTCGGGGTCCAGACCCCGCCTTGCCACGAAGTGCTTCCTCCGCCGATGAAATATCCATAGACTTGGCCCGCCGTATCAACCCGTAGCGCATGCGTGTTGCCGCCATTGTTTGGGAAAACGTTAATGGGTGCCGCCGTTCCCTTCTTGACGAGTCCCTGTGGCCGCGAATCGCCCGTGTCGGCAGAGCCCACCACCACCCCAGTCGTCGGGTGAATAAAAGTGGCGAACGAATAGGTGCCTTTTTTCGGAAGCTTGCCGACCGCACTGAGAATGCCTTTGCGCACAACAAATCCCATGTCATTAAAATTAGAGACCGCCAGTGAACAGTAGCCGGTCACATCACCCGCATCGTTGACGGAGGTGGCCACGCCACTCACATAACCAGGTAATACGCCGATCTCCTTGACTACGTAGCTGGTCTGCGCGCTGACCGCAGAGGACAAGAGTCCCAGTAGGGTCAGTGCTCCCGTGGCGGCCAACGCACCCAGACGGCGAGGACGACCTGATAGTATAGTCAATGCATTCATGTGAATAATAGTGTGTGTGTAGTGTATAGTGTGTAGAAAGAGGAGGGTGAATGGAGCAAAAAAACGATGGCCGTGACATAACCGCGGCCAAAAGCGGACCCGCTTATCCCCTGAAAGAGCGGAGCGCCCCCCTGCGTCTTCATGGGAAGTCGATTAAAAACGCGGGCCGTTTGATCTAATAATTATTGCAATCCCTATGCCGTTTGCTGATTTATTGAGAATCAAATAAGAGGAACCCCGTATTGACGGAGACGGAATAATTTATAAGTCACTGGCAATAATGAAAGAGTAAACATTCAGTAATAATCTCAAAAATGAGAATATTTCAAAAAGTCCTCATCACAGCTGGTTTCGCGTCCTGATCAGCCGGTGAAAAGTGTCAATAAAATCGACGTTTTACGGGGTGAAATGGCGTCAATTGTCCTGTGCATCATTGAGGATCAAGGAGGCAGGAGATTTGTGGCGGCTGTCTGCTTTTCCGACGCCGCTCCGTCGCTCGAACGACCGGTGGAATCCCCACTTTTTATCTCGAATAAATCTCCCGTTATTACTCCGACGCGCCAAATCATTGCGGTAGGGAACGGTCACGGCGATCGCGAACAATCCGGCACAGGTCGAGGCTTGGAAAAACGGAGCCTATTATTTTTTGCTACGGAAGGCGATCAGGTGTTTTTAGGTGCGGATGTAGATTGAATCCAGGTCGATGGCGGGGTGGTTTCGGTTGGCTCGCCGAGTTCGTGAGAGTGGACCTCCTTAAATTCTTTTCCTGTGGCGATGACGGACGACGCCGCGAGTGGAGATGAAGTAAAGCGGATCATGGGCGCAGACTGGGGAGGCCACGCACTGATTGCTCACCTCAGCCGAGCATTTCTTTTTTGAGGTGAATCCTTGCTTTTGTGATCGGCGCTTATGGAGACTGTTGCGGGGTGAGTTGTGCGTGGTAGCGGGCGGATTCGGTATCGATGGCGAGCTGGGTGAGGTGGATTTCCTTTTCCACGGTGGCGAGTTCTGATTTGAGCGATTCCAGAGCGGGCGGTTGATTTTGCGGATCGGTTTCCGAGCTCGCGATGGTGGCGGCGAGTTCTTCGCGTTTGGTGGTGAGGGTGGCGAGCGATTCTTTTTTGGCGATCAATTGGGTATTGATTTCGGCGGCCTGCCAGTGGGCGAGTGCTTTTTCTTGTTGGGCGAGGGTGGTGGTGGCGGCCTCGAGTTGTTGTTTAGCGGCGGTCGTGTTTTGTTGAGCTGTGGTGACGGCGATCTCGCTGGTGGCGAGTTGGCTGGCGGCGGCGGCGAGGCGGGTGGGGAGTGATTGGGACCAGGATTGGGAGAGCTGGGCGATCGATTCCGGGTAGGGGTCGATCCTGTGGAAGTTTTCGGCAGCCGGGGTGGTTGTTTCGTTGGGTGTAGCGGCTGGGGCTGGGGCAGGAGCGGCGTCAGGGGGGCTGTCCGGGGTGGGTGTTTTCGAGAGGAGTGAGAGTACGGCTTCGGCGGCGGTGCGGGTGTTGGCGGCGAGTGATTGCAGTTGGAGGGAGCGTGTTTGGAGGGCGTTGATTTCTTGCTGGGCTTTTTCTTTTTCGTCGACGGTTTTGAAACCGAAGTGGGTGGTGCTCATGCCGATGCCCTCAGTGCTGGTGGCCGCAGCTGCTGCCTGTCTTTTCGACCATCGGCGCATCGCGGCTCATGCCTGCGG
>JALRGB010000680.1 GCA_023253575.1 Verrucomicrobiales bacterium | reverse complement strand
ATGCCTTGTACCACCCTGATTCCAAACGTCTCCTGCGACGCTACGACGGTCCGGGACGCGCCGCCCTGACCACCAGCGAAGGCCATGGCATGGGCCGCGATGCCTCCGGACAGGAGGTCTACTGGATCGCTCACCGCCTCGTCCCCGAAGGGACCCGCGTCGGCGAAACCTGGACCTTGATGGCCGTCATTCCACGCCAGCAAATCACGGCCCTCGCCAGCCAGGGGACCCGCATTCACCTCGGTGCCGGACTCGTCACCCTGCTGCTCGTCGGTTCACTCGGATACGGGTTCTCCCGGCGCATCACCCAGCCCATCGTTCACGCCGCCGAAGCCGCCCACCAGCTCGCCCTCGGCGAAACCCATACCCGCATCACCAGCAATCGCGGCCCACGGGAAATCCGCCAGCTGGCCCACGCCTTCAATTCCATGGTCGCCGAGGTGGTGCACCACCGCACCGATCTTGAAAAATTGGTCGAACTCCGCACCCGCAGCCTCCAGGAACAAAAAGAACGCTCCAACAACCTGTCCGCCCAGTTGCACGCTGCCTTCGAGGCCACCGAGGAAGCCATCCTCATCCTCCGCCATGACGGCGTCGTCCTCGGCGCCAATCGCCGGTTCGGACTGTTCTTCGGGGCTCGCGTCGAATCACTCGCCGGCAGCACCTTCAACCAGTGGCAACAAGACTTCTTCGGATGCTTCGCCGACCCCCAGTCCATCTCCGAGCGCTGGAACCAAACCGTCTCCCAAACCGCACGCGCCCAGCCCGAACCTAAATGGCAGGTGCTGCGCCCCGAACGCCGCGTCCTCGACGTCTATGCCTCTCCCCTGATCGCCGAATCCGGCGACAGCATCGGCCAACTCTGGGTATTCCGCGACCTGACCCACGAACAACAACTCCAAGAAAGCTTGGAACAAGCCCAGAAAATGGAGGCCATCGGCCGCCTCGCCGGTGGCATCGCCCACGACTTTAACAATTTGCTCACCGGTATCCTCGGAAACTTGTCGCTCGCCGATGGCCACCTCTCCGCCCCTGGACTCGAAGACCCCCGCTACCACGTCCACTACGCCCGCTCCGCCGCCGAACGAGCGGCCCAGCTCGTCAAAGGACTGCTCGGATTCTCCCGCCGGAGCCACATCGAACTCACCCACTGCGACCTCAACGCCGCTTTGCGCGAGTTCCACCCGCTCGTCCAACGCAGCCTCGGCGCCCAGTTCCCCGTCGAACTGAACCTCGATCCCACCCTCTGGGCCACCCACGCCGACATCAGCAAACTCGAACAAGTCATCATGAACCTGTGCGTCAATGCCCGAGACGCCATGGAGTCCGGCGCCGGCAAAGGATCCATCACCATCCGCACTCACAACGAAGTCATCCCCGCTCAAAACGCCCGCCGCTTCCAAGCCGTGCCCGGGGAACACGTCTGCCTGTCCGTCACCGATACCGGCTGCGGCATGCCTCCGGAAATTATCGATAAAATCTTCGAGCCGTTCTTCACCACCAAAGAACAAGGCAAAGGCACCGGCCTCGGCCTCGCCACCTCCTACGGCATCGTCCAACAACACGGCGGATGGATGGAATGTGAGTCCGCCCCAGGTCAGGGCACCACCTTCCGCGTCTTCCTCCCACGCAATGAAGCCGTTGCTCCTATCGAGGCCGCCCCCGCCACCCCAGCCGCCCCCACCGATGTCCGCGGTGATGAAACCATCCTGCTGGTCGATGACGAAATCATGGTCCGCATGGTCGCCGAAACCCTGCTCAAATCACACGGCTATCGCATCCTCACCGCCGGCGATGGCCAAGAAGCCGTCAACGTCTTCCGCGCCCATCAAGACGAAATCAGCCTCATCCTCATGGACATGACCATGCCCAAAATGTCCGGCCTCGAAGCCTTCCAAGAACTGCGCACCCTCGACCGCTTTACCCCAGTCGTCATCTGCAGCGGTTATGTCGTCGACCTCGGAGAATGGCAGACGCCGCAAGGCGATCGACCTAATGGCTTCGTCCAGAAACCTTACAACCTGCGCGACCTCGTCTCCACCGTGCGACATCTCATCGATACCTCCGCCGAACGCTCCTCCCAGTCACGCCACCGCTCCCCCCAGACCGCTTCGCTCGCGAGTTGAAAAAATCCCACTGTCAGCGCGGCGGCTGCGGCACCCCAAACGCATCCCGCTTCTCCCGCGGATGAAAAAGCCATCCCGGCGCCGCATCCACCTCCTCGTAGTCCTCCAAAATAAACTCCGGCAAAATCTTGTCGCTGTTCGGATCATACACGCGCCGGCCACTCAAACGACCCCGCAATCGGTACTCCCGGTTGTCATCATACTGATACCCGCGCTCCCCTCCCCCAGGCGTCTCCACCAAACGGTCCGGCGCCGCCTTCTCACGCTCATTCAAAATCACCAGCTGCGCCTGCGCCCACGTCTGCCGCGGCCGACGAATAAATCCCCAAAATCGCGTCCGCTCCCCAGCCACCCGCCGACCGACCCAATAATCCCCCGCCGGCTCCTCCATAATACGACGATCACGCGCCACCACCTCGGGCGCCACCGTCCGACACCCGGATCCCACCCCCATCATCACCACCGTCAAAATAAAAACAAATCCCCGCATCCCCCACATCATGCGCTTCTCCCTGTCCTTCGCAAACATTTTAGTCATCCACTCATTTCACACTTGCTTTTTTTTAAAATTTGAGACACATTCCTGAATATTAGCTCGAACTTGCGATTGTTTACCGCAATTACCAGATTAAAACTATGATTTTCATATTTACAGTATTTTAAAGCTTGTAATTTCTTCTGGTCCCATTAAACTAATCATAATTTTTAATATCAAGCCATCCCCCTCTATCGACCGATGACTCACGCTTATCCCATGAACACAGCAGAAGACACCAAACCTCCCATGAAAAAAGTCGCCAGTGATGTGGCCGACTTCATCATGTTCACGCAGCGGTCATTCCTGCTCGACCTCTCGCGTGAATTGAACCGGGGGAACGTCTCATACGCCCAGTTCTTTCTGCTCGGATACCTCTCCAGTGAGCAACAGCTGACCATGACCGACATCTCCCGCAAAATGGGTCACAGCACGGCCGCCGCGACCGGCCTCGTCGACCGCTTGGAAAAATTGGGCTACGTTCAACGCCTCCACGCCGCCGATGACCGCCGCAAAGTCATGGTCCAGATCACCACCAAAGGCATTCAACTCGTCCAGCAACTCCGCGACAACCTCGCTAGCAACGTGGCCGATGTCATGGCCTCGTCCAATAACCCGGCCGCCCCAGAAATCGATAAAGCCGCCGCCTTCCTGAAACGCTAGGCTCGCAGCTGCCTCCCTCTCCTGCCAGCCACCCCCTCAAGGCCCCAGCCATCACCGGCCGGGGCCTTTTTTTAGCTCTTTGCCTCCCCCCAACAGGGCTTCCCTCGGATACCCCCAACAGGGCTTCGCCTCGGTTATCTCTCCGAAGCTTCGCCCCCGTTTTATTTCAAGAGCTTCGCTCTGTTTAGGAATGGAGATGGCGCCCTGGGAACGTCAGTTCGGCGATGCCAGACTTGTCCAGCCCGCCCAGTCCTGACTCGACCATTTTTTCATATTGGGCAGCGGTGGCGGCCGCCAGTGGCAGCGCCAGTCCTTTGGCCTTGGCCAGATCGAGCGCGATATTGCTATCTTTGGCGGCGTGCTCGGCGCTGAACCAGCAGTCATGCTCCCTCGACTGCATGTCGCCACCGTCGGTCTCCAACACCCGGCTGTTGGCGCCGGTCTGAGAGAAAACTTCGCGAATCAAATCCAGATCCAGTCCCAGGGCACTGGCGAGGCCCAAACCTTCGGCCAGCCCTGCCGTATTGATGTTCATCACCATGTTGACCAACGCCTTGACCTCAGCCGCTTTGCCAGTCGGGCCGCAATACCGGAGGTTCACCGACATCAACTTCAACAACGGTTCAAACTTTTTGAAGGTCTCCTCGCGGCCACCACACATGAGGTACAACGTCCCCTGACGGGCTTGCGAGATCGAGCTGGCCATACAGCCTTCCACCGTGTGGGCGCCTGCCGCTTCGGCCGCTTTTTCCACTTCCTGCTGCAAACCAGGGCTCAACGTCGCGCAGTTGATGAAGGTTTTGCCCGTCGCATTGACCAGCAAGTTGTCTTCAGCCGCAAAGAAAATGCCGCGCATCGCCGCATCATTCGTCACCACCGTGAACACCACATCAGCCGCCGCCGTCACATCGGCCAGCTTCGTCATGGCCGCCGCCCCCAACTCAGTGGCCACTTCCTGCGCCACCGACGCGTTGATGTCGTAGACTGCCGTAATCTCATAACCAACTTCCTTGAGACGACGGGCCATGTTCGATCCCATACGGCCGACGCCGACGAAGGCAATGCGTTCTTTACTCATGTTGCTAAACGGTTTACGAAGTTAAATGATGTGAGTGAAATGATAAAACAATGCCGCCGGACAACCGCAGCCACCCGATGGAAATTGATGCCTAACGGTCCGGCCCGGCCCTGTAAAGATACAATTGCACTCTCCAAACAGATTGCAGATTGCAGAATCGCCACCCATCGATATATACTTCACTTTCGGCGGACGAACTTCGCCGAACCTCGACATATGGAAGGGTGGCTGAGTGGTTTAAGGCACCTGACTCGAAATCAGACGTAGGGGCAACCTTACCGTGGGTTCGACTCCCACCCCTTCCGCCATATTCGTTCCACAGGGCTTTCAGCGCCGGAGGTGGAAAAGTAAGAACACAGGTAAAAACACGTCCGGCAGAATACGAGCCCGTTTGAGGGCGTTTTTTGGGGTAGGAATTGCCGGCCATGGGATCGAGGGACGGGCTGCCTACTCCAAGTCCGTCTCATCCACAAGCGGCCCCCGCCCTATCCGGCCAGAGGTCACCCAGGGGCAACCGCACCGCCAGCATGGCGGCTACTGAGGTGTCCTCGTCGCCCAAGCTGGACCGCTAAGGGTACGAGGAAGCCTCCTCCACCCCCCTTCGGTCAAAATACCCCTCCCCTTGGACACCTTGGCTGCCGTCTAGTCCCTATTCGGGCGAAGCCGTGCCCACCTGCTCAGCAGGCCGACATCAGGATGGCTAGGCTAGGCGCGATCTGATGGCTTGGGAAAATAAGGGATCAGTGTGCAAATTCTGACATTTTCTCCTGTCGATTGATTCTGGATGAGTCTGGTTCGGCTCGGTGGGATTGACTGGAGAGAGTCAGAATCGGAGGATAGAATTTCAAAATTATCGCCAACGGGGGTACAATCATTTTTGTATCCCCTGAAACCCTGATGAAACTGCTTCTCACCAGCCTGTTGATGGCCACCTTGAGCCTTGGAGCTATGCCCATTTCCCGCGCCCTCGAAAAACCGTCGGCCGCTGCGCATGCCGTCAACGCCTTGGGCGTCGACCTGCTCGCTCGGGGAACAGCGGCGGGCACCAATACCGTACTTTCGCCGTATTCGATACAATCGGCCTTGGCCATGACCTATGCCGGCTCGGCTGGGGACACCCGGAGCCAGATGACGAGCGTGCTGCACTATCCAGAGGACGAGACCGCCTTGCACCAGTCGTTCGGGGAACTTCGGACGGCACTGGAAATGCTGAGCGCCAAACCCGTGGAGCAGGCACCAGCGGGAGCCAAAGCAGGCGGAGGTACCGCGCAGCCCGTCCAACTCACCGTGGCCAACCGCCTCTTTGGACAACAAGGATATGAGTTCCGCCCGCCGTTTCTCGAATTAGTGGAACGCACCTACGGCGCCCCGCTGCAATCCATGGACTTCATCGGTAATGCCAACGCCGAACGAGTAAAAATCAACAATTGGGTGGAAGAGCAGACGAAGCAGCGGATCACTGACCTTATTCCGGGCAACGCCCTCACGAGCGACAGCCGCCTCGTGCTGGTCAATGCCATTCACCTCAAAGCCCCTTGGGCCCGGGAATTCCCCGCGCGCGCCACGCAGCCGCTACCGTTCCATCTCAAAAATGGCGACCCCGTCAAAGTAGATACCATGCAGCGAACCGGCAAGATGGGATACGCAAAACTCGATGGATTTCAGGCGATAACGGTCCCCTATCTCGGCGGCGAGCTCCACTTGCTGGTGCTCCTGCCCGAAACCCGAGACGGTCTGGCCGCGCTCGAAGCAAAACTCACTCCCGAATTGGTGGCCGCCTGCGCCTCCCCCACCCTGACGGAAATCGAGCTCTCTCTGCCTAAATTTAAACTCGAGCCGCCCGTCTTTAAACTAGCCGAAACCTTGCGTTCGCTCGGCATAACCCATGCCTTCGACGATCCCAAAGGCAGCGCCAACTTCGACCGCATGGCTCCGCGCACGCCCAAAGACTACCTCATGATCTCAGAGGTCTTTCACAAGACCTACATGACGCTGGATGAAAAAGGAACCGAAGCCGCCGCGGCCACCGCCGTCACCATGACCAGATCCACCAGCCTCATCGAGCCAACCACACCAGTCGCCGTGCGCGTCGACCACCCGTTCCTCTTTGCCATTCAGCACCGCAGCAGCGGGACTTGCCTCTTTCTTGGGCGTCTCTGCGATCCGCGAAAATAAGGCGTGTGCTCCGTTGGGGCAGTCCGAGGATTACGCCCCGTTGGAACGGAGAAGGCGCCGTTCACTGCGCGACCTGACCTTTGGATTTGAGGCCGGTCACACCCATGGCACCATTTCAGGCTCAACCTCAGTGAAGGCGAAAGAGGCGTTTTGCATCAACACCTCGGACATTGACCCTCGCGCCGCCGGTTTCGGACTTACTGGGCGGGCACTTCGTCGTTGGGAGCGTCGGCCGGACGATCGGTCAGACGACGCACCACTTCTTGGGGTTCTTCTGGCTTGGATGGATCATACAACCGGCCTCCAGCCACCCGGACCGCCCCGCTTTGCGCAATTTTCAATTCGGGAACGGAGTTATTTTGCGTCTCAAATACTTCCTCGGCGAGTTTTTTTCCATCCGGATCAATGACGATATGGCGGTACATTTTCGGACCGGTGAGAAAAAAGGCGTGCAGGTTACTATCGCCATCCAGGGTGGCTTGTGGTTCCTGCTGCAGGACGAGGCGACCGATGGTATACGTGGCCAAGACGCGCCCGGTGCGTTCCTCACGGATGCGCACGTACAAGGTCATTTTGTCATCCTCCTGAAAGCTGAGCAGACTCATCTCGCGATAGCTGGTGGGTTCGCCAGGTTTGTTGATGCCGATTTTGTCCTTCCAGAGGAGACTGCCATCGGTCACCGCGAAAGAGCGGACATTCGAGACCAGATGCTGCCCAAATTCGGAAAAGTAGACATTGGCGCGGACCGAATAATTCCCCAAACCGCCCAGCGGATAAAACCGGCCAAGGCTGATGGTTTCGCGAATACTCTCGCCGCGCCCGAGTACATGCGGCCGCAGCCGAGGGCCTCCACCATGGGCCAAAATCGATCCTTCACCAATTCGATCGACATTGAATGACAACCAATTGCGACCGCTGGCATCACCCAAAATCACATCTTTACCCGCACGATTCGCAATCGTCACCGTCACCTGAATCGGCTCAAATGCGACATAACGATCGCGATTCAGCTCCAAGGTGACCTGCAACTGGGCGACCGCGCGGGGAGCCGCCACGAAGATGACTGCCATCATCAAACCGAGAACAGTAGAAAAAAATGGACGAACGCGAGACATAGCGGGTGGCGGAATTCGGAACGGAACGCGTGAATGCTTTCCCGCTCCGCAGCAAAAATGACTTCTTTGATTATGACCTTAAATGTGAAACGTGAAACATGAAACTTGGGGCCCCGGACCGGCGTCAGGGGGCGCGATCGGAGGCGGTCCTGAATCCGACGGTCGGGTCGCCCACCCCCGCATTCAGCGCCGGACGGCGTTGCTGCAGATCCGCCGGGCGCGCCGCGTATGATCCTCCTCGTAGCACAGGAACTTGCTGATCAAGAATATCCGGATGAAGCATGGTTGAATCAGTCCACTCGCTCACATTGCCAGCCATGCCGACGACTCCATACGGACTGATGTCCGTCGTGGTAAAAGCATCCACCGGAGCCCAACTCGCATAACCATCTTTGCGCCCAAGATCAGACCCGCTGTCGACATCAGCCCCCGTATTGGCGCTCGGTGCATCGGGATGGCTCCCCCATGGATACAACCGACCGTCCGTCGAGCGCGCCGCTTTCTCCCATTCCATCTCGGTCGGCAGGCGCTGCCCCCGCCACGCGGCGTAAGCCCATGCGTCCCAATAATCCACATCCGTGACCGGACAGTTCACATCCACAGCCTGACCACGCCAGACGCCACCCTTGCGGGCCGTAGCCAACAGTTCATCCCACGCCGGCGGACGATGAGTGGATTTGGTGGCTGGCTGACGCGGATGATCATAACGGTGTCCGGACGAGCTGGCCAAATGCTCGAGAAATCGAGCGTATTGCGCGATGGAGACTTCGTATTTCGATATCCAGAAAGTGGGCAATTCGCGCATTTCTCCGCCTTGGTAGATGAAGGAACCGCCGGGAATCCGGACCATTTCGTCGAGCAACCGCGGTTGGGGCGCGCGCCAGTAAGGAATCATGTGGAACAGCATCCAGCCGCCGAGCGCTGCGAATGTGGCGAAGGAGGCCTGTATCCACCGGCGTTTGGCCTGCTGGCGCCGCTCCAGCGGGCGGGATCCTGTCGAAAGCCGTCTTGTCTTGGAGGGTCGGGCCTCGGCCAGCTGACGCCTAGCCTCGACGACGAAAGGCATCAATTCGGCCCAAGTTCTGAGGCCGCGGCCGGAGACGTCGCGCACCCGGGCCATGATTTCCTGAAATTCTGGGGCCGGCCGGGCCGGATCAACAATCTGTTGAGCGGCTCCGAACAGGGCGAGCATTTCCGCGCTCTGATCGAGAAACGGCGAGGCCGTCCCCATGGCGATATTGATGACCCGGGGCAATTCATCAGGCCCGAGGATGACGTCGCCCGGAGTCAAGGCGCGCCGCGCCAGACCATGATCTTCAAACCACAACACAGCCTCGGCGGCCGCCTGGATTAGATTCAACACCGATTCCTGAGGTAGTCGCTGACGACGCGACCGCAGCTGATCCACACTGCGACCCTGAACCCACTCACGCGTGTAAAAAATCCTTCCATCCTGCTCCTGCGCTTCGTAGACCGCCGCAATCTGCGGGTGCACCACCGCGGCTTGGGCCCGCACTAGCGAGCGAAATGCCTGCGCCGACGGAGGATGACTGGCCGCCGCCGTACGCAGTCGCTCCAACAAAACCACCCGATTGACCGACCTCTGCAACGCCCGGTAGGTGACCGTTTCGTCGTTAGTGCTCAACACTTCCAATAATTCATAATCACCCAGGAGCGGCGCCGTGGAGGACACCTCCCGCATCGGACCGCCCGCCGTCTGATCCCCGCGCTCAGCGACAGCCGCAGCCACCGCCGGTGCACCAAAGCCGGCCGATTCAGGAGGCGGAGCGAAACGAGGCGGGAGCGCGACCGCCACCGGCGTCGCCAGCGGCACATCCGAAGGAACCTTCCTCTCCGCAGACAACGCCGTCACCCACCCAACCACCGCCTCTGTCGGCAGCGGCACCGCCGGCAACAACAACTCGCCAGGCAACCGCCCAGCCCAAGCACCCAAATCTCCTTCCGCTAAAAATACCGCCCGCACCGGCCCGACCGCCGCCCGCCACTCCGCCACCATGGAGGCATGCCCAGCCGTCGTGATCACAAGTTCAACCGAAGCCCCGGCCGTTTCTTGCCAGGATCGGGCCTCGGAAATACCGCCCGCCACCAAACACGGCCCGAATCCGGCCCGGCTGAGCGCTTGGCGCAGCTCCTGCCGAACACCCGCATCATCATGGACGATTAGGATGATCATGGAGGACTTTTTAAAGCATCGCGAGGCCGCTACTGCGGAAGCGGGGGGAACAGGGAGTCATCCACTTGACTCCCGGGTGGAGGACGCGTGTCCAGCCGCTCCACCGGCTGCTGCAGCCCGCGCTCACCGGGTTCAGCACGGCGACTGGCCAGCTGGGCCGGCTTGGCGAGAACATCTTGCAAGTGATCGTTATAATACAATTTCACGACATAGCCGTGATACCGCCGCCCACCGTCCGGAGCTGGCGGAAAACTGGCCACCCGGCGATACGGTTGATCCAGAAATTCCACGGTGTTCGTCGTCCAACTAGGAAACTCGCCGGCTAGCCAACGGTAGTTGTCCGTCACCGCATCTGTTTCCACAATTTCTCCATCGACCTCATCATAAAACTGGGTCACGACGGAGACACGCCCAGGGTCAATGACCGCCCCTTCCAAAGCCTGCACCGGAATGCGCAGCGTCAACGCCTCCACCTCCCCGGAGTCTGACTGCGAACGCTCCAAAATCTTGCCCAAACGCAAAGGAGTTTCCACTTCCCGCGGCGGCCGCGCCTCACCCTGCTCGAACCGAGCCTGCGCCATCTTAAAATAAATCCCGGCACCTTCGCCCAAGGCAAAAAGTTGATCCCACACCGGGGAGGCTTTGGCCGGAAGAGACATTTTCTCGTAAGTGGAGGCCAGCTCATAGAGCAGTCGCGGATGGGCAGGCTGCAAATCCACCGCGGCCCGCAGCTGCGTCAGCGCAGCCTTCATGTCACCGCGTTCACGACTGGCCAGCGCACTCTCAAGAAAAAAGAGCACCCGCTCATCGGTCAGAGGAAAAGCCTCGGCCGGCGCGGCCACCACAGCGGCTGGCGCGGCCACTGAAGCCACTGGCGCGGCGGAGACCAGTTCGGGGACAGGGGCCCCCTCGGCGACGGCGGGCGGAGCGGTCACCAGATCGGCGGCGGCCGAAGCCGGGGCCAGGACTGGCGCGACGGGAGACGCGGACGGAGGAGCAGCGGACGTTACGAGCGCGGCCGCGGCCACACGGGAGGACGAGCCGTGTTTACGATGCAACGCCCATCCGATGGCGCCCAGCTGCCCGACTAGCAGCGCCCCCAGCAGCCAAACGGCCAGATTCAAGGCTATGCGTCCCCGCCGTGGGGCTGGTAGCAGCGGATGAGTCATACGGAAAAATCGGACATGGGACGCGGTGATCAGACTAGGGAATAGCCTGAGACGTGTCAACGCCACGCACAAGGTTTTTGGCGGCTCGGGCTGGACAGCCGGGCAGGCAGTGGTTGGGTAGGACTTCTGTGATTTCAGCGCTCACCCCAACCAGTCTGCGCCCGTGTCCCCTTCGTCTGTCCCCGCTGGAGGTCGCCCGGGGATTACGTGCGCGACCGGGTTTCGTCTGGTTTGATTCTTCGGATGAGGCCGCTGGCAGTATTTCAGTCATGGCGTGCGACCCGACGCAAATTCTGCGCGGGGCCCGCGACGGAAGCAGCGTGCTTCGCGAAGCCTTGGACGATTTACGGGCCCGGGGTGGAACGATCGGACCGTCGCTCGATCTTGGACTACCAGGACCGGGATTGTTCGGCACGATTGATTTTGACGGGACTTGGTGTTTTGGCGTCTATCCTGAAGTTTTAGTCTACCGACATGCGACCGACCAGTGGTGGGAAAGCGGGAGACTGAGCACACGGATCGATGCCTCCCTCACCGCCGGTCTGGCCGGTGCCCAGCCTGCGCTGACCCTGACTCCCCTGTGGTCCCGAGATGGTTTTTTGAAGGCCGTCAACCGGGCACTCGAATACATTAGCGCTGGGGACATTTATCAGGTCAATCTGGCGCAACCGTGGGCTAGCCCATGGCCGCACGGCGGTGATGCGTTTCATTTTTATGAAAAGCTTCGGGCTTTTTCGCCGGCTCCGTACAGCGCATTTCTCGATCTCGGTGGGCGTCAAGTCGCCTCCGCGTCACCAGAACTCTTTTTGCGAATGAGCGGCCGCACGATCCGCACCCGTCCGATCAAAGGAACCCGCCCGCGCCACCGCCTCGCTCAGGAGGATGAACGCGCCGCGTATGATTTGATCACCTCGCCGAAGGAAATCGCTGAGTTGATCATGATCACGGACTTGGAGCGCAATGATTTGGGCCAGATTTGCGACTTTGGAACGGTCACCGTCCCGGATCTGCTGCGTTTAGAACGATTTCAGCAGGTTTTTCACCTTGTTTCCACCGTGGAAGGCACCCTGCGCCACGAGGTAGACCATGTGGACGCCCTGTGGGCTTGCCTACCCGGGGGCTCGATCAGTGGCGCTCCCAAAAAACGAGCCTTAGAAATCATCAACGAGCTGGAGCCATTCCCACGTGGACTGTACACCGGCGTGATCGGGTGGCTCGGCGCCGCTGGCGAAAGCCAGTTCAGTATTGCCATCCGCACCGCGATCGCCGACGCCGACCGGTTTCACTTTCACGCCGGCGCCGGCATCGTCGCCGATTCAGTGCCCGAAAAAGAATACGACGAAACATGGCACAAGGCCGCCTCACTGCTCGGGGCCGTCACCTGGAATCGATAAACTCCCGCCCCCGGATATCACCTGCTGAAGGATGCTCCAGACGAGGGACTCGTTTTGTGCTAGAGTACCCCCATGGTTTCAGCTTCGATTTCCCCACTTCCAGCCACTGCGTCGAATTCAGTCGAAGCGCCCGGCCCACCGGCCCAGCGTGTCGGCCTGACGGGGTTGACGCTGGAGGGACTGACGGAAGTTCTGGCCGGCTGGGGTCAGCCGAAATTCCGAGCGGCTCAAATCATGGAATGGGTCTTCCGCAAGCGCGTGCTGGACTGGGCACACATGACAAACCTGTCCGCCGCCTTGCGCCAGCAACTCGCTGCATCATTCTCCCTGCGTTCGCTGCAAGCGGTTCGCACGCAGGGAGCGCGCGACACGACCCGGAAATTCCTCTTCAAACTGGCCGATGGCCGGTTCATCGAGTCCGTCGTCATCCCAGCCAACCCCGCTCTGTATGGAGAAACTTCCGACCGCCACACCCTCTGCGTCTCCACCCAAGTCGGTTGCGCCATGGAGTGCAAGTTCTGCGCCAGCGGCCTGAACGGGCTGACGCGCAACTTGCAGCCAGCGGAAATTGTCGAACAAATCCTCCAAGCCGAAGCCATCACCGGCGAGAGAATGGATAATCTTGTCTTTATGGGCATGGGCGAGCCGCTGGCGAATTACCGGCATCTCATGACCGCACTGACCATTCTCAATGCTCCATGGGGCGTGGGTATCGGGGCCCGCCATATCACGCTCTCCACCAGCGGCCTGGTCCCACAGATCAGGCGCCTAGCCGAAGAAAAACTCCCGGTGCGCCTAGCCGTCTCACTGCACGGGGCCACCGATGCCGTGCGGGAAAGGATCATGCCCGTCAATCGCAAATACCCGCTCAACACCCTGATCCCAGCCCTGCAAGCGTATTGCGCCGCGAAACGCCAGATCATTACCCTCGAGTATATCCTGATCGAAAACGTCAACGACTCGCTGGAACAAGCAGCCCATCTCGCCCGCATCGCCCGCAACCTCCGGGCCAAGGTGAATTTGATTCCCTACAATACCGTGGAAGGACTGCCGTGGTCACGCCCGACGGAACCCCAGCAGGACGCCTTTGCCGATATCCTTCGCAGCCAGTCCGTGACCACCACCCTGCGCCGTGAAAAAGGTCACGACATCGAAGCCGCTTGCGGCCAGCTGCGCCTTCAACAGGAAGCCGAAGACGCCGCCACGCCACCAGTGGAAGCCTAAAACCCCCACCGTGGCTCGCGGGTTCGCCCGCCCCCCCCGCACTCAACTCCCAGCCAGGGGCACCGCACTCTGCGTCTCGTACCGGAAATCAGTCTCCAAACTGTACGGAACCCGCCGACCATCAGACAGGTCACGCTGGCCATGCAACACCAGCCTTCCCTGCAGCATCAACCCCTGCTTGGCATCGCCGCCGGCGGTCACAACCGCCGTCCCCTTGGCCTCTAATTCAACCGAGAGCTGCGATGAGCCCTCTCCGGAGCGGAATGCCGCTTTGACCTCGACCGTGAATGGATCGTCCGCCCCAGCGGCCACTCCAGACTTTTGAACCTTCGCCTCGCCGCTGACTTCACTCAACTGGGTGTACCCAAGAAAAGTCAGAAGTTTTTGCAGATCCAAAGTACCCGCTCCCTCTGGCCCCCAAGTGATACCCACCAGTGGCGAAGCTCCCGGTTGATAACGGGCCACCAAACGGCGCGCCTCCTTCATCTCATCCTCGGTCAATTCCGGGCGACCAGGCACTTCAAACTCCCAAGTCTCTCCCTGCTGCGTCACTTGTACCGTGGATCCAGTCAGGGGTTTCGGCAACGTCTCAATCAACGGCGCTTCCTCAGGAATCGAGAGAATCCGGCGCGTCTGGGAAGCCACCAACTCGAGAGAAAAATGTCGCTCATCCACAGTTTTTTGGAGGATCTCCCGCGACTCCTGGGACTCAAGACTGTATTTCTTGGGCACCAATCCGAAAATACTCGTGTACGACCCATTCTCAAACTTCAGAGAACTGACGTGACGCCGCGCGGCCCCGGATGAGACCGATGGAGACTCGGCAAGTGCCACCGCTCCGCTGCCCCACAAGACACTTAGAATTAGAAAAACGAGATACCTCATACAAAAAAAAGCCACCCACTTGCGTGGGTGGCTCTTCGAAAGAATAACAATTAAGCGCGACGGCGGCGGGCCACGAGAGCCAAGCTTGCGAAGAGCAGCGAGACTGACATTGGCTCAGGAATCGCCTTCAGGCTGAGTGAAGGAGCGGCACCAAGGGCGGTCGTGATGCTTGGGCCACCGAGGGAGCCGAAGAGCACGTTTGAACCAGCCAAGGAGATGTCAGCCGTGCCGGCGAACACTGGAGCGTCAGCCGCGAAAGCACCAGCGTGCTTCACGATGGCGAACTGATCGGATGTATCGAGAGCCGCATTGTTGCCGATCAGGGTATAGATCGACTGACCCACGAGTGGGCTGTTGCCGGCGATAGGCACAGACTTGTCAGACTGATAAAGGCCATCGACGTCGTTACCAATTGCATTGGTCGCACCGAAGGACACAAAAGCAGCCAAGAGAGCATCGCGGCCCGCTGGGGATGTCAGACCAGCGATCAGCGCCGATGGATCCGAAGTCCAAGTTCCGATTTGCACCGAACCGCCCTTCAACAGAGCAGCACCGCTGGCCAACGAAATTGGCAGCTGGGCGGCGCTATCTTCGTTGTAGTTGGTGACGAGAACGTTACCAGCTTGGAGTTGAAGACCGCCGAGCAAAGCGAGGACGGCTCCGAGGAGTAGTTTTTTCATGAGTTGATGGTTGATTAAGGTTAGAATATGAGGTGACCGGTCAGACTACAGGTCCAAGCCGGTTGGGATGCGAACGGTGACGTTCGTTGGGTCGCCTTTGCGCTCGATCAAGAAACCGGACATGAGGACAACCGCGGACTGGTCGGTAGAACCACCGCCCACTTTACGCCAGCCGGTACCGGAGATACCACCGCTGCTGTAAAAATAACGATCATATCCACCCGCACCATTTGGATTCCAGATGATGTCCGCGGCGGTTGAAGTGCCTTGGGTCAGTTCAGTCTGGAGTTGGCTGTCGGTCAGGGTCAGACCCACTGGGATGACGCGGCTCACTGGATTGAAGCCTTTGATCACGCCAGTCTTGGTCGCGGACGTTTGCACGTGGCCGGTGAAGACGACTGGAAGATCAGCGGCGCCACGGCGCTCGATGAAGATAGCATCGGTGATCGAGATCGCTTCGTTAGCGGCATCGGCGGAGCCACCACCGACTTTACGCCAGCCGGCACCAGCCAAACCACCAGCCGAACGATAGACGCGGGTGTAGCCACCTGCACCGTTAGGAATCCAGAGGACGTCGGCGCTCGTGGCGGTGCCTTGAGCGAGACCAGCCGTGTTGGTCGCACCGAAAGTGCTGGCCACGGTTGGGGTCTTGCGCACTTCATATTTCACGCCGGCGGCGAGAAGAGCACTGATGTCCTGTGCGGTCGTGAGAGTTTTTTCCGTGAAAGCCGTGACGTCCTGTGTAACGCCAGCGTTGGCGCCGTCGGTGATTTTCAGCGTGATCGGCTCACCAGCGGTGAAAGCGGCTGTGTAATTCGCTTCATTGTCGGTCAGCGTCGCACCAGCGATGGTGTCGATGGTACCAGCGGCACCCACTGGATTGTCCAGATTGGAGCTCAGCAAGTTGAACACCCCGGCTTTGACTGTCTCAGTCCTATAACCGACAGGCTTGGTGGTGGCGGTTTGCGCGAACGAGGGAGACAGGACCGCGGCAAACAACGCGGCGCCAGTCAAGATACGGGATGGAATTTTCATGGCGAATTATAAGATTTTTCTGATGGGCAATGATGAACTTAGGAGAACTGCCACAAATAAGCAAGCTTTTCTGCGGCAACGGGTGGTTTTTTTTTGGGAGGTGGGGGGAAATTCCAACGGAATATCACTAGATTGCTCAGTTTTAAGCCATCAAGTCAACGAAAAATTAACGAGATCCAGTCCCGCGGGTCGTGGCCGCAGGCTCGGACGCTGGTTTTTTACCCCAATTCCAGGGGAGAAGACGCGATCCACCCGACTTTTCAGGATTTCCCGCGGCCGCCCGGACAGCGGCATTCTCGCGTTCCCAAAAGGCAGGAGAACGTTTTTCGCTCGGCAGCGAGGTCGGAGATTCTGGCTCCGGCGTTTCAGCCGGCGCTGCCGGCTGAGCCGAGCCACCAGCCGGCGCTACCGTCGGCTTCAAGGTGAGCGCTTTGACATTCGCCTCGATCGCCGGCGCCGTCCCGGTGGAAGGCACTGCTTCCGCGGTCGGTTGCAGCCTCACTGCCGGCTGTGAACGACCCGCTTCGTTGGGGAGCAAGGTGTGAGCCGAATCAAGCGGGATGTCGCCATTCTCCGTCGGCAGGATGACATCGCTGGAATCATACGCCGGTCTGGCGAATTTTTCCGCTTCCTTGCCCACCGCCGTGCGACGCAATTGGTCCGTATGCATGCCCTCGAGCTCCTCCGAGGTCTCGACGATCCGCGGTTGGATGAACATCAATAATTCCGACCGGCGGCGGCCTTTGGTGGTATTGCCGAGCATGCCGCGCAAAATCGGCACCCGCGTAATCCAAGGGATGCCTTTATTGGTGCGGTCATCCGTCTCTTGAATGACCCCGCCAATGACGGCAATGCCGCCGTTCGGCACTGTGATCTCGGTGGTCAAGAACTGCTGGGTGATCTCCGGGACCAACTGCTCGCCCACTTGGCGATCCGGCCCAAGACCGTCATTGATCTCGGTGATGTTCAAAGTCACCTCATTTTTCGAGTTGATAAGCGGAGTGACAAGAATCTCCAGGTTCACATCCTCGTATTCCACATTCGTGTTGAAGGTCGTCGTGCCGTTGGTCACGTTCGATTGAGTATTCGAGGGCACTGGAATGCGGCGTCCCACTGAAATATTCGCTTCTTTATTGTTCGCGGTAAAAACGAACGGACGCGACAGAATCTGGGCCCGGCCCGTGGACTCCACAGCCCGGACGTAGACGTTGAAGAATTCACCCAAGGCCCCGTAGAGGTTCAGCCCGCCGGTAACATTCGTGAAGCTGGAGATATCCATGAGGTCACCAGGGTCAATGATGCCGCTGGTATTGCCCAAGTTGGTCAGGGCTCCAGCCCACGTGATATTTTGTCCGCCAATGACGACATCTTCGGCTTTCCGGATGACGTCCATGCCATATTGCATGTCGTCATTCAGGGTGATTTCGGCGATGACCGCAGAAATGGCCACCTGCAAAGGACGCACATCCATTTCGCCGAGGACTTCCTCGATCCGTGTCAGATGTTCAGG
>JALRGB010000582.1 GCA_023253575.1 Verrucomicrobiales bacterium | reverse complement strand
TGCGGGTTCTATTATTACTTTAAAGTCATTCGTTGCATGTATTGGAACGATCCTGCCAGTGATGCGCCGCCGCTCGTTTTCTCCCAACTCACCCGCGTGGCCATCATCCTTTTGTGCGTGGCGGTCGTAGTTCTGGGTGTCTATCCGAAGCCGTTGACTTGCCTGCTGGCCCCTTAAGGCCCGCCCACTCTATCGCCCCCATTTCATGCTGACCCGCCTTAAAAAAGAAAATTTCCCATTTGAGCTGGTCCGCCCGCATGTTGACAAGGTGGAGGCCGCCATTTTGGAGCAGGCTCGGGCCTTTGATCCGGCGGTGGAAGGGTATGTCAGTTATGTGGCGGGATCGAGCGGCAAGCGAATTCGCCCGGCCTTAGTGGCGCTGGCGGCGGGTGCCACTGGCGGTGTGCAGGAACCGCACCTGCGACTGGGCATGGTGCTGGAGTTGATTCATATTGCCACGCTAGTTCACGACGACATCATGGATGGCGCGGAGCTGCGACGCAGCGCGCCCACGGCCAGTGCGCGCTGGGGAAATTCACTGGCGGTCCTGCTAGGCGACGCCCTGTTTGCCCATGCGCTCGAGCTTTCGACTGATTTTGGCAATGCGCTGACCCGCAAGATTGCTCATGCGGCCAATGATGTGTGTACCGGTGAGATCATTCAAACGCAGCGCCGGTACGACCTCAACCTCAATAAAGAGACGTATTTCAAAATCATCCGCATGAAAACAGCAGCGCTGTTTGCTTGTGCAGGTGAACTGGCCGCCGCCCTCAACGGCTGTGACGAGGACATCCAAAACCGTCTCCACGGGTACGGTGACAAACTGGGCATGGCTTACCAGATTTACGACGATGTGCTGGATCTGGTTGGCGATGAGGAAGTTGTCGGAAAAACATTGGGGACCGATCTAGAAAAAGGCAAACTCACCCTGCCCATTCTCAATTTGCTCGAAAGCGCCACCGAATCGCAGCGGGCCACCCTGAATCGCTTGCTACTCCAGCAGGAACCGGTGGAAGTCGGCGTACTCGCTGGCATTGCTGATTACGCGGGGGCCATTCGCGGGGCTGTACAAACCGGCTGTGAAATCTTGGCTGGAGCCCGCGCGGACTTGATGGTTCTGCCACCGACCGAATCGCTCACTGCTTTGGAACAGGTCACTCATTACTTGGAAGCCCGACTTCGAAAATGCCTTCACTAAGCGAGTCCGAGGCGGCCTCCCAGCCCGCTCACTTGGAAACCATCCCCCCGTTTTCGCCTCCGCTGCGCGCCCTGTCCGCCGCCGAGATGCCGCGTGAAAAACTCACCGCGCACGGCGCCGCGTCGCTCACCGATGCCGAGCTACTTGCGCTCTTTTTTGGCACTGGGACGCGCGGTATGAATGTGGTGGAAATGAGCCGACTGTTGTTGGCGCGGTATGGCACGCTGCAGGCGCTTTCCCGGCTGGAATGGCAGTCGTTTTGCTCGGTCCCGGGCATCGGCGAGGCCAAGGCCAAACATCTGGCCGCCGCCTTCGAGCTCGGCAAGCGCCTAGCCCGCCAGTCCTCCCCGCACATTCCGCTGAGCACCCCGGCCGAAGTCGCCGCCTTCGTTGCCCCCGACCTCCGCGCTGAATCTAGGGAAGTCATCCGGATCATTCTACTCAATACCAAACTGCGCTTTCAACACATGGAAAATGTCGCGCTGGGCAGCATCAATGAATGCACCGCCCGCATCGCCGAACTCCTACGCCCCGCCATCGTCCACACCGCCCATTCGCTCATCCTCGTCCATAATCACCCCAGCGGCGATCCCCACCCAAGTCAGGCCGATTTGGAATTAACCCGACGCCTGCATGAAGCGTGCCGTCTGCTCGGCCTGCGGCTCCAAGATCACCTCATCATCGGCCTGCCCAGACATCCCAATGACCCCGGTTTCTTCAGCTTCCGCGAAAGCGGGTTGATCTAATCCTTCTCGCGTGTCTCGGAAATCGGCCCACCGGAAAATCGTAAAATCACGGCAGGTTTTTTCTACTTGGAGAAAAAGCCAGTTTCTGATACGAGAAAAAGTTCGTTATTCCAATCGTATGTTGCCCCGAATTTTAGGCCCTATTTTATTTTTAGCGCTCAGTCCGGCCCTGCGCGCAGATTTTGTCACCCTTTGGGAATTGGGCGCCGACGATAATAGTCAAACCGATTTCACGCAGGAGGCGGGAGCGAATGAACCTCCGGGCTTTGTTTCTCTGCCAGATGAAGTGCCTGCTGGCTCCGAAAACGACCCGGCGTTCAACCTGTCCAGCAAGGACGATGATTATTACTTCGCCGGTGTTTATCCTGATCCCATTGGGCCGGTCGAATCATCGGAACCATGGAAGGCATTTGAGCGAGCGCTGGTGCCGGGAGATGGCACGAATCGTATTCACTTCACCCTGAATGCACAACAAGCAGCTGCCGCTAACCGGCTTCGCTTCACTGTCGACACGTTTGCCCTCGGCTCGGCCGGTCAACCCAGCACCCACGATCTGCAGTTGCTGGTCAACGGACAGGAAATCCTCACCCAAAACGCCATCACCATCCCGACGCTCCTGCAAAAAGTCGTGAGCGCCGGGGCCGTCAACGCCATCGAAGGGGAAAACGTCTTTGAAATCACTCGCACTGGCGGATCGGAT